>QIGV01000118.1 GCA_003230085.1 Gammaproteobacteria bacterium | reverse complement strand
AGTAGATGGCATAACCTGTCAGCACTTTTCGCATCAAATCGCTTAATGGCCGCTCACCGGTGCGAATCAATAAATGTAGGTGATTATCCATTAGCACCCATGCATGGCATTCGCACCCGGTTTCCTCCAACGCCTTTTCTAATCGAGATAGAAATTCCTCCCTATCCTGATTGTCTCTAAAGATCTTCCGTCGCTCTATTCCTCGGGTAATTACATGATAGATACAGCCGGGGTAATTAAGTCTTTCGTGTCTGGGCATGAAAGCAGGATACTTCTGTTTAGCTGGATGGTCAATTATTTTATTATTTTAACTCCGTCCCCCTTCCGCCTTAAGACTGGCGGGTACGGTAGCCCTATCTTTTTGCCTGAGCACCGCGCTGATACCAGTCCTTGGAACCATTGACGATCTTGACTATCGACAACATAACCGGCACTTCAACGAGCACCCCGACGACCGTCGCCAGTGCAGCACCGGAGTTAAAGCCGAACAGGCTGATGGCCGTAGCGACAGCCAGTTCGAAGAAATTACTCGCACCGATCAATGCCGATGGAGCGGCGACACAATGCGCAACGCCGAAGCGGCGGTTCAGCCAGTAGGCAAGACTGGAATTGAGATAAACCTGGATCAGGATTGGAATGGCGAGCAACAGAATAATCATCGGCTGGGCAAGAATCTGCGCACCCTGAAATCCAAACAATAACACCAGCGTTAACAACAATGCGCTCAATGACACGGGATGCAGCATCTTGAGGATTCGATCCAGCAGCGCATAGTGATGTGGACGGGTAAATATCCACTTGCGCCACAACTGGGCAACAATTACAGGAAGCAGAATATATAGCCCGACGGACAACATCAATGTATCCCATGGCACGGTGATCGCCGACAGCCCCAGCAACAGGCCAACGATGGGCGCAAAGGCAAAGATCATGATGGTGTCGTTCAGTGCTACCTGGCTCAGGGTAAAGTTAGCATCACCATCACTGAGGTTGCTCCATACAAAAACCATCGCAGTACACGGTGCAGCAGCTAGAATGATCAGGCCGGCGATATATGAATCAATCTGGTCGGGCGGCAACCAGTCTGAGAACAATCCCCGTATAAATATCCAGCCCAGCAAGGCCATGGAGAAGGGTTTTATCGCCCAGTTGATGAACAGGGTCACCCCTGCTCCACGCCAGTGCTCTTTCACATGGTGAATGGTAGAGAAATCAATCTTCAGCAGCATAGGTATAACCATCAACCAGATCAGTATCGCGACAGGTATGTTGACCTGTGCGACCTCCATCCTGCCGAAGGCCTGAAAGGGTTGCGGGAAAAAATGGCCGAGTGAAATGCCAGCGACGATGCAAAGAAATACCCAGACCGTCAGGTAGCGCTCAAAGAACCCAATCTTCTTATCCGCTGACTTTTTTACCGGAACATGACATTGCTCAGTCATTTTTTCTGCCCTGTATTCAATTCTGCCAGTAATTCAGTCACACGCCAGCGTATATCATCCCGACTGACCTTAAAAACCTTCATGATTTCTTCTTCAGTTCCTTCTGCTTTTGCCGGATCGTCGAGAGGCCAGTGAATCTTGCGAGTACCAGCAGGCAGAACTGGACAGTGTTCATCAGCATGTCCACAGACTGTAACAACCAGATCCACCCTGTTCAGCATTTCATCAGCCAGCTTTGTCGATTCCTGACTGGAAATATCAATCATAGCTTCCTGCATGACAGCAATAGCACGCGGGTTCTTGTCATGCGATTCAATACCGGCAGATTCTACTGCAAGCCAGTCATAAGCATTCTGTCTGCCAAGCGCACGGGCCCAGCCTTCAGCCATCTGTGAACGGCAGGAATTACCTGTGCATAAAAACAGTAAATGGAAAACCTTGTCACTCATTTCTCTTTCCTGTTCAGTTTTATAAGCTCACGCACAGCATGCAGAACCAGGACGGTTTGGCATATCACAAAGGGAAAGCTGGTCGGATGCAAAGGGCTCGATACCTTCCGCACCCTGCAGTGTTGAATCGAGAATATCCAACGCCCAGGCAGGCAAATCCCGATGCAACGCGTAATACACCCACAATCCTTCCCGTCTGCTTTGCACGATTTCTGCCTCACGCAGAGTTGCCAGGTGGCGGGAAATCTTGGGCTGGGAAAGACCCAGTGCATAGGTCAACTCACAAACACAGAGCTCACCTTCTTTAAGCAGCAGCATCAGACAGCGTAATCGGGTCTCATCGGCGAGTAATTTCATGTAGTCAACAATATTCATGAGCACATTATATGGTTTTCCATATATATGGTCAATCGAATATAATTGGAGACGTTTTTGGATTAAGTCTGTATGTGTCAATTTGCATCTAAAATTGACCCACTATGTGCATGGACTATTTAACAGCCTGCGTCTAATTAATGCAGAATAGATAGATCAATAGCAACCTGACTCTCCTTTGATATCTTTACATTGCAAAATAGGCCACTGACTCGTTTGATGAGATATTGAGAAAAGGCAGGGCGAATGATGTATCAAGGGTAAAGAATTTAATTTCCTTTTGGGCAAGTAGAGAGTTAGGAATTTCAGGTAAGGAAATAGCAGATTATTTTGGGGTTACTGGCCCGGCAATATCATACAGTATTAAGCAAGGGGAGAAATATGCCAGGCAACATGGTATTAACTTATTATTCTAAGCCAACTATACGGTTTATTGTATTTCAACTCTAAAGAAAACGGGTATCAGAGCACAATTGTTTCTAATATTAGAAAATATTGTTCTCTGACACCCTTTATTCATGTTCAATTGACTCTGACCCTTTTGGTCCTAGTTGTTTACGTGGTACGTACTTCCCATTTCACTCGAGGGCGCGTAGAGAACACCGTTGTAGTTGTAGAGTGTTGCATAGGTGCTCGACCCTTTCTGTTCTATGACCGCATAGTTTGCCCGCTGATTAATATCCGGTTTCCCACTATCGCCGGTGATCCAGGTGCCAGTATTGACGTAGATGAAACCACTCGCTCCCGACTCGTCGGTTTTTGGAAGATTTAGTAGGTTTTCAAGAGCCGATTCTTGGTTCGGGTCCGTTTTGTCCCGAGCAGCTTTCAGTATCTCTTTCGATTCATCGGTTTCCGAGAGCCAGACGGATTTTATTTCTGCTTTATGGGTATGCCCGAAAATGGCAATGTTGCTAGAGGAGAAAGAGTAGTACTTCAGTATAGCGGCTGGCCTGAGCATACCGGTTGCTCCGACGACGGCGATGGTTGCATTCACGGAATCGGGCATATGCTGGTCCCACTCATCGTAAACGTTTCCGTAGGAATCGGTTACATCATTGGTGTTTTCGACGTTCTGGTCGATTCCGTCCAAGCCGTTCATGACGATATTCTGGTCATTGGTCTGGGATAGGCTGGCGATGGCATCGTATATATTGGTGACAAGAGGATCCTTTTTGTTCCAATTATTCCAAAGCACTTTTATTTCTTTGAAGACGCTAGATTGCGAAAGTGGATGGCCATTGATGACTCCCTCCGCTTGGGATCGTGCGACAAAGAAACCTACCGGTAGATGGTGCGTGGCACCCTGGAGTGTGTCGTAGGTATCGGGAGCGTTAAATAGGTCATAGTACGATCCGTGTTCGGCATAGACCACACCTGATTTGTAGACCCCTTTCCCTGTCACGTTTGGATCAATAATCGGTTTGATGCCGGGCAGAATTTTGGTGAGCTGTCCGCTTTGAATCAGCATATCGTGGTTACCAGGCACGTAGGATACGGTAACGCCGGAAGTAGCAATTAATTGCTTCAACCCCTGAATCACAGGCTGATTCTGAGGAGCGCTGGCAATGACGTCAAACTGATTCGAGCCTGTGGCAACCGGACTGATACCGTACGGTACGACCCACTCGTCGAAAAGGTCGCCGACGATTACCAGCTCTGCCACCGTGTCGTCGCTGGCGAGCTGTGTCAAGAACCCCCCCAGTAGCACTCCCTTTTCTTTCCAGAACCATCCATACTTTTTTTTCACACTATCTTCGGTTCCCATATGAATGTCGCTGATAAAAATCCTCTTTGTACGACTCATAATCTCCTCCTGTTAGTATCAATGTGGCAGTAATTAATTTTATAAGTGCAATTCTGATGGTGGGTGTCCTATTCCTCTGCGACCCAATCCTGAAAAAGATATTTCCATAGCACTATAGAACACACCGGGCCTGTCCAACAAACGGTTCAGATCGTGGCTCCCCGCTGCGCGGGAATCACGATCTAACCTTATTCGTTAGGTTCTGTCTTTATAAAAAGCAGTGTTTTATCAAAAAACATAAGAAACCAGAAACTTTCTTCTGGCGTTTCCTCACTTATAAAGAATCTGTAACTAAATACGCTATTGCCAACATCAAATAGCGGAAGAGTACAGATTATATTTTTGAATTTATCATCAAATATTGGATTTAACAAAAAATCCCTTACTTCAGTATTTTTTGGAAGAATTGACTTCTGTGCGTGGTAGTACAATCCACGAACTATCTTATTAATTACGTTTTGTACCCGTGTCCTGTTGTACTCAAAAGCTGGCCTTTGACCGAGATATATTCCGCCTTCTGAGTTAACATCTACCTTCGTCGCGCCCTTCATTATTTCAATAAGTAACGCGGGTCGTTTGTTGAATTTTGGTAGAATACGTCCCTGGATAAGATTTAGTGCATCTTTGTTGCCTTCCGCACCCACTGAAGCAAACCAACGAAAATACTCGTCATCAAGTTTTGAATCTGAATTACAGGATTCACAAGCCGGTACTGTAATTAAATCAGTTGGCTTCGGATCTGGAAACACTCCCTGTGGAGGTACATGATCCCGTGTAGTAGCTTTGTCTCCACAAAAAGCGCATATGCCTTTACTTTTGCGTTTCGCCATTGTTTTCAGAACTGATCTTACCCACGAATCGTAGACAGGTTTAGTTGATTTTTCATCTCGTATTCATTCGGACTCATGTAATCGATTGCTGAATGTCGTCTTTGTCGGTTGTAGAATATTTCAATGTACTCAAATATACCAATCTGTTCTCTATTGTTAAATAACAGCTTGTATTTAACCCCAGTTTTTTTAGGTTAGGGAGCTAGATTGTATGGGTTAAATCAGGAATAAGCTGTTCTAGCTCATTCAGATATTTTTCTCCCTGAGCAGGGTGAAATTTTGATAACTCTCTGACCTTGCCAGTCAGGCTGTCATACTGACTTACATAGGTTTCACCATTTCTTCCATATTCATCCGAATATTTCTTTAGATTAAATAACTCAAGCCTTATTCTTCTCCTTTTACGCTTATCGATTGTAGGCTTGCCAGAATTTACATTCAGTTTATGAATTACCATTTTATTGGCTTTGCTCATGATTTTGTGTTTTTGACGATTTGGTTTAAGTCCTTTTTTAGCTAACATGGTATAAACCAATTTTATAGATTTCTCTAAATCATCTTGTGGCAACCAATGTGATTGGGGTGAGAGAGTTATATCATCCACGAACCTCGTATATGTGACACCAATATAATTCAGTTTTTCAATTAATTTTGGCTCTAGATCCCATAGAATAAGATTAGAAATATACGAACTTGTTACGCCCCCTTGGGGAACATATCCATTATAGGTTGTCAGTTTAGTTAATATTTCTGAAACATCTACCGAAAATCCAAACAGATACTTCCACATATTTTTGACATGTTTTTCACTAATTGAATGAAAAAAATTAGATACATCTTCAGATATAATTAAATGTGAACCCGCATGAATGCTGGCATCTCGTTCATATGTTCTGGGGTTGCTCTTGTCTTTTATTGAGCCTTGAAGGTATTCTGGGTATACGACGTGATTGAATATTTTGTTGTTTATACGCTTCTGAATTATCTTCAACCGATCATTCAATCGATAAGTTATTCTTTTGCTGCCATCTGGTTTAATTTCTGGTTTGTTTTTGTAATAGAACATATCTCTTTTATTAGAGACACCAATCAAAACATCTTCTGGTATTTGCAATAGTCCAGATAGAGCCTTAATGTTTGATATAGGGTTACATTGATAGGCTAGGTTTTCCATTGCTCGATTTTTCAATTAACTTTAGAGTTAGTAGTGAGAGCTTCTCTGCTAATTCAGAGCTGATTGACTCAAATTCAGATTTATCTGTAGCTAAAAACAATAAGATCGACATTGGCACACCCAACCCTTCTGCTATTTTTTCAACTTTTGATAAACTGGGGTCTCTTTTGTTGTTTTCTAACAAAGAAATATAGGAAGTGGATAATTCAGCTTTCTCAGCGAGTTCAGTACGAGTTAAGCCTTTCTGTTCTCGACAAATCTTAATGGCATTACCAAGCTGCATTAAAATACCTCAATAAAAAGAATAAATAACTTGCTGTGTCACTAAGACTACAGCCTTGCCAAATGGTCAAGTTGTTCCTGAAGCTCAGGAAACTCGGAGAATAATGAGCCAAGCTCCAATAGAACCTCGGTCATAATCTCTTGTTCAGAAAACTTTTCACCTCTTAAGGCTTCAAGATTTCTAATCACCTGGTTAAGGCTCTTAATAACACAGCCTCCTGTATTGCTTTGTTGAAAACGCATTTCCTTTAACAAGGAAAGCACCTCATTTAACATTGAGTGTTTCATAATATGCTCCATATATGAGTCAGCACCGAACTTAGTGCCAGTTACCAACACGCTCGAAGGGCTGACTGGAGCAATACAGGAGAACGGCAAGCTATATACCCTGGCGTTGCGAGCAACGCCAGCAGTTGCTCATTGGATTCAAGTTCATCAAGTAGCTCTGTGTGCATCCAGTAGAGGTGATGAGGCTATCCAGTGTGCGCCTGACTAAGACTCTTAATGAGTCGACGTAAGTAATTAAATACGCCCTTTTCTCTAGCCACTTCGATTTTTGGAGTCAATGTTAAAAATCAACTGGAAGAATTCTCCCAGCCATCTGTTCATTCTGACAGAATATGTTACTAGAGTCAATGTATTTTGACTGCCAGTAAAAATATTGGTTATGTTTTCATTATTCTTCTATGGCATATCCTTAGTATTACCTATCGTTATTTGGTTGATATGGGAGGCATTATGCTTGTGGTAAAACAGTGCTAGATTTATGGCTGCTCGAGTCTGAGTTTTAAACAGCTTACGGGATGATGGTTGCCTGCACTGCTTTGGGTTGATGAGATTATAGAAAAACCCTGAAATGCGTATCTAAAATGCTCGCTATGGACTTCGATATCCAGGACATGGCACAGCCGCAGCACGTTCGAAGACACAGGGTCAGGTCTTGTCTTTTGCCATTCCCCAAATATGTTCAAATTCCTGAGTGACTGTGGTTGTGATTGTTATCTTGATCTAATCCGATACTAACCTG
>QIGV01000205.1 GCA_003230085.1 Gammaproteobacteria bacterium | reverse complement strand
CCTGCATCGTCAGGTCGACATCAGAAGCACTTCGATAATTGCCCCTGGCTCTGGAGCCATAAACCAGAACCTTCTCGACGCGTGGGTGTTTGGTAAAGACCCCATGCAGTTTGGCGACGACTTCCTGTGACAAGCCATAGGGTAAATCACCAGCTGCCATGTGGTTTATTCCCGGTTTATCAGCTGATCGAAGGTTTTTTCCAACTGCCTGAATGGCTGAATATAGGCCGCTGGGATAAGCTTGGCATGGGGAAATGCTACCATTTAAAGGGTAGCGCCCCCTTTAAGTGTTCACGCTACCGCCCCTCGGGAGCATTTTCATGCATCGGAGCAGGCCATGATTTGAATATCCGCCCGACAGAATTATTGTTTATGGTTATGCCGGGATGGAGCATTATAAACGATATTTTTTTCGTTACAAACCGTAAAGGGGACGGCACCCTTTATCGTGAGTTCAAATGGCACACATTGTGCTAAAATTGGCACATGAAGCCAATCACATGGAACTCTGAGAAGAACTCTCACCTGCGAGCAGAAAGAGGGATTTCGTTTGAAGATGTGGTGTTCCACATTATGACAGGTGACATCCTTGACACCATCGAACATCCAAATCAGGCACGTTATCCTGGCCAGCAAATCCATCTGCTTGCTATTGAGGGTTATGTTTACCTTGTTCCTTTTGTCGAAACGGATAAAGAAGTCTTCCTTAAGACCGTAATTCCAAGTCGGAAGGCAACCAAAGTGTACCGAGGTGCAAAGAAATGAATACTTTAGATCAGGAAGAAAGTGAAATTTTAGAGGCGTTTGAATCGGCTAAGGTAAAACGCGCAAGGGGTGCTGCCGAGACACAGAAAAGGCATCAACAGTATGCCGAAGCCATGTTTAAGAAAGATGCCAGGATCAACATCCGTCTTACTTCTAAAGATCTTCGCGGGCTGCAGAAAAAAGCCCTTGCTGAGGGCATTCCATACCAAACATTGGTTGCCAGCATCCTTCATAAATATGTAGAAGGCCGACTGCACGAGTAACGTAAAGGGGACGGTACCCTTTAAAGCCGTGGGCCAGGTTTGAATTGACTGTTATGATGTGGTAGTCAAGGCTCTAAGCGAAAAGAACTTACCGCTAGTCAAACATGAACATGGAGAAATATCTCATGCAAAGTAAAGATTTTGATTTGAATGATATCCGGAATGAGCCTACGGATGAACAACTTCAGGCTTTAATGAACTCAGTGGCAGCCGAGGTCAATCGGCGTGCTAAAATAGCGAAAGAGGTGCTGATGCAGCGCTTACACGATGACATTGCTGCTGCAGCGCATGGCTGAAGATATTCTTAAACCACGTCTGATTGTCGTGGCAGGGCCCAATGGGGCGGGGAAAACATCGATTACCGAACAACTACTGCGACACGAGTGGATGGGCGGTTGTGAATATATTAATCCCGACTTTATTGCTAAAGAGGATTTTGGTGACTGGAATGCACCCGATGCAGTTATCAATGCTGCAAATCGAGCTGAAGAAATGCGGGAGCAGTGTCTGAGAGAGGGGCGCAGCCTGGCTTTTGAGACGGTACTGTCGATGCCGGACAAGATTGATTTCATACAGCGTGTGAAGCGGGCAGGTTTCTTTGTCAGGCTTTTTTTTGTGGGTACGGACAATCCTTCCATTAACGCAAAGCGCGTTGCAATGCGTGTCATGGAAGGTGGACACGATGTGCCCATCACCAAAATCATCACTCGCTTTACACGGTCACTGGCGAACTGCTCAGTGGCAGCGCAAATAGCTGACCGTGCCTACATCTACGATAATTCAGTGGACAATGCATCGGCACGGCTCTTGTTCCGCACAAGTGAGGGGAAATCAATCAAGCATTACGGTAGTATTAATCCTTGGGCATTAGAGATTCTTCGTGTACTGGATCGTGCGTAAAGTAATAAAGGGGATGGCATCAAAAAGGGGTCAGGTATTTACTTTTAACCGGCATAGAAAATTCGGGGGCCCATAATATCGATTAATCATTTCCTGCTGATGAAAACAGCGCAACCTGGGCTCAGGACAGGCTTCCAGGGGGGGCTATCCGCCCATCGCAATGATCTTGCGGGAGAAAGCCTCGAAATCTGTGAGCTCATTTTCGAGAATGGATTTGAGGATGGGCAGGCTGATTTTGCGGTAGTTGTGGATGGCGATGTTTCTGAATCCCACCATGGCCTGCATGCGCTGGCTCAGCCTTTTATCGAGCAGGTTGTTTTCTTCGAGCAGAAGGAAGGCATCCCGGGATTGCTGGGGTATACCCAATCGCTGCACCCGTACGATATGCATGGCGGCATCGATGGTGGCTTCTGCGGCGCGTAGCAGATTGAGTACTATGGCGTCCTGTCGAGTATCGTTGGTTTCGAGCTGGTCTTCGGCTCCGAGGTATTCTTCCCTGATTCTGCTCAGGCAACGCTCGATGATGCTTGCCTTGTTCAGCAGCACATCATCCATAAATGTTGCCTCTTCGCGCCACATCGCGCAGGATTTCGGCCCGCTCCTCATTCAATCGTGCATAGCTGGAGAAAATCCGATCTTCGAACGCACCACAGATCTTTTCGTCCCGACAATACAGACGCTTGCCGCTGCCGATGACCTGCATCTGCATGACAGTAGAAGCCTTGCCAAGGTCGATCAGGTCCACGTCCATGCCAATGAGAGAGGCAAGCTGCTGGGCAGTTTCCCATAGCCGGGTTTGAGGCACATCGTTATCGGCCAAAACCGCCAGATCCAGATCACTACCCGGATGCGTCGTGCCCTCAGCATGGGAACCGAAGAGGTAGATCGCCTGAATTTCAGCGTAAGGGGCCAGGATTTGCATAAAAGAGGTCAGGTATTTACTTTTAACCGGCATAGAAAATTCGCTCAATCAACGTATCATCCCCGAACGGCAGGCCCCTGCCTTCATGCCAGCGAACATCATCATCCACATAAAACCCCCTGTCAAGCCCGAGCAAAGGGGACGCTACCCTTTTTCATCCACGCTGGATAACATGATGGGGAACTCCTGCAAACACCGCTCTGGATAGCCTTGGCATGGGGAGATACTGCCATTATTTAACGGGTGGCGACCCCTTTTAATCTATGCTATATTGTACAATATGTTTGTACAATACAAAAAAGAGGCTACTTATGCAAAACGTAAATATCAGCGACTTTAGATCTAACCTATTGAGTTACCTGAAAAAAGCACATAACGGTGAAGAACTTACGGTAACCTCGCATGGTGAAGTCCTTGCCACAATACTACCGCCTGTCGATAAACAGGAAAAGGCAAAAAAAACATTAGACACACTCGCTAAAACAGCAGTGATTGGCGATATAGTTTCACCAACTAAAGAGAACTGGAAAGCGATGAAATGATTGTCCTTGATACCTGCTCAATTATTTGGGGCGCATTATCACCAAAAGACTTATCTCGAAAAGCTAAGAATGCTATCAATATGCATGAACAAAAAGGACTTGTTTTCTGCGATATTTCAGCATGGGAAATATCAATGCTGATAAAAAAAGGGAAGCTTAAAGTTGATGAAACGCCAACTAATTTTATCAATGCAATTCTCGACTCCAGGAATTATATTTATCAATCCATCACTCCAGAAATTGCCGATTTAGCCGTAAATCTTGGTAAAGAAATAAATAAAGACCCTGCCGATAGATTAATTGTAGCCACTTCAATTATTGAAAACCTGGAATTAATTACCGCCGACAAAAACCTGATAAAATCCAGTTTAGTAAAAACTGTTTGGTAGGTTTCTGTTCATAACCTCGCCACGAGTTTTAATGCTTTACGTTCGCGTTGCGTTATCATACTCATGATATTCACCCCAGGTCATAGTGAGATTACCGCGTCGCTACGCTCATCGCGAGGCTATTTTTTTCGATAGCAGCAAATCTAATTTATGGCAAATGAAGCAACCGTTTATTGCCCATTTTGATTGCTGAGCTTGATGCATACCCAATGCTGCGCTATATTGTGTACACACACAAGTGCCGCACCAGGAGGGGGTAATGCGTCAGATCAATATTCGGGTAGCCAGAGAGCACATTAGCAAACTCATCAACGAGGTCGAACATGGCGTGGAAGTCGTCATCACGCGGCGAGGTCATACCGTCGCCAGATTGATGCCGGTAGAAGAACGGCCACATCTTTCTGACCGCAGCGCATTCAGAGCATCACTCCCCACTTCTTCAACACCTTCCGCCGAACTGATCCGCACAAGCAGGGATGAGGAACGCTTTTAGTGGACTATTTTGACACCAGTGCCCGGCTTCCCTACTACCGGCCCGAACCATCCGAGATTATTTTGAGCAACATTTTGATTAATGGGGACAAGATTAATGGGTCGAGTAGAGGGCTGGCTTAGCCAGAACTCTCGCTAATCGTGCCATGACCAAACCATGTCACATTGACACAAAATTTGCAAGAAATAGGTATTGTGTCCCCTTAGATTAATGCTCGATAAGCTACCTTTGCGAATTCAGAAAAATCAGCCCTATGTGTTGTGCATATGGCATAGACAATGTGCCAGTCTATCGACCCATAATTGTGCACTGCGATATTACGAAACCCCACAGACAACCTCATTCGCTCACCAATTCGCCTGTCAAGACACTGTTTCTGAACCAGAGCGTCAAACATTCCTCCCATCGTTGCAGGGGCGGGTATATCCTCAGAAGAGGCAATCCAGTGGGCGGCAATATCAACACACAATTGCACGGCACGGGTAAGATTCAGGGTGAGGATATCCTGCAAATCCGCGTCACGCTCAAGCTCGATAACACTCGCTGGACATTTTTCTTCAATGCGTGACAAGCAACGGCGCAATGACTCCAGCTTCTCTTCGATCAGCAGCCGATCCATGCTTGTCTCCGCTGATCCAGAATGCGTTGGCGATAGGGGTAAAAGTCTGCATGATCGAAGGCATTTTTACTCAACAGGGCTCCATAACTGGCGTCATCGCCGACGAGCCGCAAG
>QIGV01000134.1 GCA_003230085.1 Gammaproteobacteria bacterium | reverse complement strand
ACAATAAAGTTGGAGGTTTAACCGGTCTGGGATTTTTGTTTATACTCTTGATTTTTGGTTTTTTTGTCGCTTTGGCATTGAGCCTTTTCCCAGTTTATCTTGAATATTACAATGTCACCTCATCCCTGCAATCCTTAAAAAAGGAGAAGCCATCAGAGCTCAGTCAACGCCGAAATATTATAAGGACCTTAAGGAGTCGTCTGGATATGAATGATGTAACCCATGTTCTCAATGAAAATATTTCAATTATAAAAAATGTAAATTCCACAACAGTCACTATAGATTATGAAGTAAGAAGAGCATTTCTTGGTAACGTGGATGTCATCGTAAAATTTAGCGATAGTGTAGAACTGACTGAAAATTGAATACGATGCAACACAGGCTTTGCAAAAAGCTTGGCTATCAATTTGAAGATCAGCAGTTTTTAAAAATGGCCCTGAGCCATCGTAGTACTGGTAGTAATAATAACGAACGATTAGAGTTTCTCGGCGATGCGATACTGAGCTTGGTCATTGCAGAAGTACTCTACCGGAGATTTCCCAAGGCGGATGAAGGCATCCTAAGCCGTCTTCGAGCCAATTTAGTTAAGGGAGAGACGCTCGCGACCTTGGCCAGAAAAATTGACCTGGGTGACTATCTGCTGCTTGGTGCAGGCGAGATGAAAAGTGGCGGATTTCGTCGGGATTCGATTTTGGCAGGGACCATGGAGGCCTTAATCGGAGCTGTTTTTCTTGATGGAGGTGAAGAGGAAAGTCATCGTCTGATTTTTAATATTTATCATGATGAACTTGAAAATATTTCGCCTGAAAAGGTCATTAAAGACCCTAAAACTCGTCTCCAGGAATATCTGCAATCAAGAAAAAGTACACTGCCAAGCTATGCCATAGAATCTATTGAAGGCAGTGATCATGATCAGGTGTTCATTGTAAAATGTAATATTGAAGGCTTGGATGAGCAGGTGCTCGGAAAAGGTAGCAGTCGGCGTAAGGCCGAGCAGAATGCAGCCGCTAGAGGGCTGTCGCTGTTACAAGGCTAAATCCTAAGCTATTTTGATCTTCTGATATATGAGTACATTACCTCAATTAGCACATTGTGGTTATATAGCCATTGTTGGGCGCCCAAATGCAGGGAAATCTACCTTGCTAAATTTTCTGCTTGGCCAGAAAATCAGTATTACTTCACGAAAGCCACAAACTACCCGCCATAGTATTCTAGGCATCAAGACAGAGCCAAATGCACAAATGATCTTCATAGATACACCTGGGCTGCACGAGGTAGATAAGCATGCTATGAACCGTATCATGAACCGCACAGCCCTGACTGCACTTCATGATGTCGATGTTATTTTATTTGTCGTCGAGGAGCTGCGTTGGTCAAGTGAAGAAAAGTATATTCTCGATAAGCTCCAGAGTATGACGACCCCGGTACTCCTCATCATCAACAAAGTAGATAAACTCTCATCCAGGGATGTCCTGCTTCCACACATCGAGAAAATATCGAGCTATTATGATTTTGCTGCCATCATCCCTGTTTCGGCTCGTAACGGCAGTAATATAACTGCTGTTGAAGATCAGGCTAGAGCATTATTACCTTCAGCTACCCAGTTATTTCCTGATGATCAGGTTACCGACAGGAGCGAACGTTTTATCGCTGCCGAAATAATCAGGGAAAAGTTGATGAGGCGTCTGGGACAGGAGTTGCCTTACGCGCTAACAGTAGAAATAGAGCAATTTTCACTTCAAAAAAATATAATTCATATCAATGCGCTAATCTGGGTTGAGCGAATGCCTCAGAAAGCCATTGTTATTGGAAAAAACGGGAGCTTCCTGAAAGAGACTGGTATACAGGCTCGCCATGATATGGAGAAAATACTGGGGCACCAGGTACATCTAAAACTGTGGGTCAAAGTTAAAAAGAATTGGAGTGATGATGAGCGTGCGCTACGCAATCTTGGTTATACTGAATAGTGATTATTATTGAAAATAGGTGATGAGCCATCCACAGCGAATAAACCTGGAGCCTGCTTATGTCTTGCACCGTAGACCGTATCGCAACAGTAGTCTGATTATCGAATTGCTGACCCGTAATTATGGCCGGGTAGGGTTGATAGCGCGTGGAGCAAGAAAACTCCGCTCCCGCTATCACGGTGTACTGAGTCAGTTCCAGCCGCTGCTGTTAAGTTGGTCCGGAAGAGGTGAACTGGGTACCCTCAATACCGTAGAGCGTTGCGGTGTAGTCAAGCTGCTGCATAGACAGAAACTGATTAGTGGATTCTATATCAATGAATTACTCATGCGTTTGCTACATCGCGATGATCCATGCCCCGAAATATATCAGTCCTACGAGCATGTTCTGGGTGGACTGATTAGAGGCAGTATACCCTCCGGGGCATTGACCCCTGAGGGTATTTGCAATAATGGGGAACCCGTATTGCGCATGTTCGAAAAGGAGTTGCTTCAGGCTTTGGGTTATGGTCTGACTCTGGAGTTCGATATTGAAACAGGTCAGGCAATCAAGCCCCAGGATGTCTATAATTATTACCTCAATAAAGGTCCTGTTGCGGCCAGTGGGGTAATGGGTAACGGTGAATTAGTCGATAGCAATGCTATGGTAGACAATTCGGAGCAGGTAGCCGTTGGTCAGTCAGTGGTGAAACTCCATGGGAGCAGCCTGATTGCCTTGGCGCAGGGAAAATTGAATGATCGGGAAAGCCTGAAAGAGGTAAAATATTTGACGCGCATGGCTTTGGGGAAATTATTGGGAAGCAAGCCGCTCAACAGCCGGAGTTTGTTTAAAAAGGTATCGGCTAGAATCAACCCTGAAACCACGGATTCAGGTTCTTTCGCAACACTGGAATAGATTATTTATGGTATTGAAAAAGGCTCAGCAGGATATCCTTTTGGGTGTCAATATTGATCACATCGCTACCCTGAGACAGGCGCGAGGTACCCGTTACCCGGAACCAATCCAGGCTGCCCTGGAAGCGGAGCAGGCGGGGGCGGACAGTATTACCCTTCACCTGCGCGAGGACCGCCGGCATATCCAGGCGCGTGACGTTGAAATATTCAGTGGCGTTCTACAAACAAGAATGAACCTGGAAATGGCGGTCACGGATGAAATGCTTGGGCTAGCAGAGCGTTTGAAACCGGAAGACTGCTGCCTGGTGCCCGAACGGCGCGAGGAATTGACTACCGAGGGTGGGTTGAATGTCGTTGGCCAGGAGGAGCGCATTCGTGAAGCATGCTTACGTTTGGGAGAGGTCGGATGTCGGGTATCCCTGTTTATTGATGCTGATTTGCACCAGATCGATGCTGCAGTTCGTGCAGGAAGCCCTAACATAGAAATTCATACTGGCCACTATGCCGATGCACAAGATTCCGTTACCTGTGAGAAAGAGTTTATGCGCATCAAACAGGCGGTTGCGCATGCTGTTGAGGCAGGATTACAGGTCAATGCTGGCCATGGGCTCAATTATCACAATGTAGAGCCGATAGCGGCAATTGTTGCAATCAAAGAACTGAATATCGGTCATGCTATCATTGCACGCGCCCTGTTTACCGGTCTGCAAGAGGCTGTTAGGGAAATGAAAAGACTGATGAGAAGTGCACGGCCGTGATTTACGGGATTGGCACAGATATCGTCGATGTGAGTAGGATGGAGAGAAATTTGAGTCGATACGGAAGCAGATTTGCGCGGCGTATCCTCACGCATCGGGAATATCAGGAATTCAGTCGTAATAGTCGGCCTGCACACTTCCTGGCAAAGCGCTTTGCGGCCAAGGAGGCAACTGTTAAGGCGCTGGGTACCGGCTTCCGAAATGGATTGAGCTTGCAGCAAATAGGTGTAGCTCACGACCACAATGGCAGGCCACTACTTGAATACAGCGGGAAAGCAGAAATAGTTCGCCGTCAATGCAATGTGAGCGAGAGTCACATCAGTCTATCAGACGAAAAACGTTATGCGCTTGCATTTGTTACCTTGGTAGCAGAGTAGGGCGTAGAGTTATTAAAGCCTATCTGGAAAATCAGGCTAGAATGTTGTCAGTATTTCCGAAGCAGGCTTGAAAGGCATGTGGGTTATTTGCTAGTATGCACCCCTGATTAGTGCGGGGTGGAGCAGTCTGGTAGCTCGTCGGGCTCATAACCCGAAGGTCGTAGGTTCAAATCCTGCCCCCGCTACCAATTAAGATAGAATATTCAATTAGTTATCATCGTTATATTTTTTTGTTTTCTGGCTGTAAATCCCCCGTGACCAATCTGTGCCCAGATTGTGCCCATTCCGTGCCCAAATTCAAATTATCTACTCGATCCCTTAATAGAACTTCCTGTATCAATTGACCTTCGGTCATGTATCTAAAACGATATTATAGAATGTAACCAGAAATGGGATGTTGACTCCTCCTTCATGGATTGTCCCTCTGAACCAGGACTTGGATCGAATCTATGGATCAACCATGCGCCGACTGGATGTTGTCACCGATTGCGCAGATGGAACTCGCGTAGTGTTTCCCCGCTTATAATTCGTAAAAGTAGCCACTTAATTTAGCAATTCATTTCCATTTGGCATTGGTTCGGCTTCTACCCTATTGAATCCTAAATTCAACAAGATGGAGATGGACAATGCTGAAGACACTGGCAGGCCTAATTGCTATAGGGCTCGTTATCTACGGTATTACTACGTTTTATCCTCATTCCAAAATCTCAAATAAGATTACAACGACACTGGATAAAATAATACCGACAGAGGAAATCAATGGCCACTGTCTGGATATAGATGAGCTGTTCAAAGACATCACAGATGAATTTGATCAAGACTCATCAAATTGACCGTGCGTATCCCATCGTCTAGATCAAGGCTATATCTGACACTATATAAGAGAGGAGATTTAAATTGAAAAAACGAATAAGAATAGCGCATAGCACACCATTGATTTCTGAGGGGGATATCGTGTCTCGCGTCAATTAGTTTGTCCCGCATTGCCTCACTAAAAACCAAACTACTTAAAGGTCGTTGCCTCATCTAAAATCATACTATTAACGTAACCAGTGAGGTGAGTTAGATGATAAAAACGATGAGCCTGTCCGCCAGACGGGAGTTACTGGCAAGTATCCGGCAGAAGTACCACAATGCGAGTTGGCAAGATAAGCGAAAAATATTGGATGGGTTTGTGGCTGCCACAGGTTACGATCGTAAATATGCCATTCAGCAAATGAATAGTACTGAGGCACCTGTAACAATAAAACAGCGCTTGGTATCTCAGCAATATGATGAACAAGTACGGCAAGCACTCTTTTCCGTCTGGTATACCGCTAATCAAATATGCTCTAAACGCCTTGTCCCGTTTTTACCCGAGCTCGTTAAGGTAATGGAATATCATGGTCATTTACGTCTACCTGCTGAAGTGCGATCACGTTTAATCGGAATCAGCGCAGCAACGGTTGATCGCCTGCTCAAACCTGAGCGTGATAGAATCAAGAAATCCGTCAGTACCACACGACCCGGCAACCTGTTAAAAAATCAAATTCAGGTGAGAACATTTGCTGACTGGGATGATGTGACCCCAGGGTTTCTGGAAGCTGATTTGGTTGCCCATTGCGGTGGTAATCCTCACGGCGCATTTCTGAATACACTGGTATTGGTTGATATATCCACTGGTTGGTTGGAATGCATGCCGCTTCTCAGAAAAAGCGCCAGTGATGTTATTGATGGTCTACGTGTCGCAGACGATCTGTTGCCATTTCCCTTGCAAGGACTGGATACAGATTGTGGTAGCGAGTTTATTAACCATGACCTGCTAGACTACTGTGAAGATCAGAGAATCACCTTTACACGGGCACGTACCCATCGAAAAAATGATCAGGCACATGTTGAAGAAAAAAATGGTTCTGTCGTGCGCAGGCTGGTCGGATATGATAGATATGAGGGTAGAAAATCCTGGGAGGCACTGGCTCAGCTGTATCGGGTGCTTAGAAAATATATTAATTATTTCCAACCCTCGTTGAAACTATTGTCGAAAGAACGATTGGGCGCTAAAGTCTCAAAGAAATATGATATCGCAAAAACACCGTATCAACGTGTACTATTATCTGAACACATTTGTCAAACAAAGAAAGACTGTCTAACCCATGAATATGGGATGCTTGATCCCGTCGAGTTGCTTGCACAGATGGAAGAATTACAGGATAAACTATGGAAATTCTCATGGAATAAGAATGGCAATACAACCACTAATTCTGCTAACAGCACAGATGACCTTATTGATCAACCAATAATGGAAGTTAGTGTTAGTGAGTCGCGTTATTTTCGGGCTAGCAAAAAGATCGAACCTGGCGAACACGAAAGGATCCTTTTGAAAATGTCTGGGATGAAATACGGCTACGCCTGGAGCTAGTGCCTGAATTAGTAGCCAAGGCCATTATTGAATGGTTAATGGAAAAATATCCAGGCCAGTTTACGATGGGACAAACGCGAACGCTTCAAAGAAAAATCATGGTCTGGCGCAAGGAACAACAGAGCCAGGAAGATCAGTTACGA
>QIGV01000022.1 GCA_003230085.1 Gammaproteobacteria bacterium | reverse complement strand
CACCACCGGATGCAGTAGTGGTAATTCGCCGTTCAAGCCAACGGCCATGATCCTGATTGAGGTGAATAAGATGAGGTATGGCGCATTATCACGGCCAGAAAAGCCTGCTTACTGCGATGAAATTTATTGTCTTTATGACAACCTACCATGACACTGCTTGAATTTTTTACCGGAACCACACGGGCAGGGCTCATTTCTGCCAACTTTACGGCCCTCCCTGACCATTGGCTTTTGTGGTGTACCTGCTTCTTCGTCCTGGTTATCTGCCTGACCCAGTCCATCCGCTTCAGGGTGGTTGTATTGCCGCGGTGCATCCGATCTACGTTGTTCTTCAATCGCTTCTACATCCTCCTCGGCTCTCACCTGGACCCGGGATACAATACTGATCACTTCATGCTTAATACTGTCCAGCATGCTGGTAAACATTTCGAAGGCTTCACGCTTGTATTCCTGCTTGGGGTTCTTCTGCGCATAGCCACGTAAGTGAATGCTCTTACGTAGATAATCCATGGCCGATAAATGGTCTTTCCAGTCGCCATCCAGCACCTGCAACATCACGGCTTTTTCGAAATCCCGCATTACAGTAAAACTGGCAACAGACTCCTTTTCAGCATAGCTACTTTCCATTTCTTCAAGCAAACGCTGGCGCAGAGATTCCTCATGCAGCCCATCGTCCTGCTCTAGCCATTCGGCCACTGGCGCGCTGAATCCGTATTCCTGCTCAAGGACTTTTTCGAGTCCGGAAATATCCCATTGCTCATCCAGACTTTGAGGTGGAATATGGATATCGATAGTAGAATTGAGCACTTCTTCACGCAATACCTTAATGATCCCGGAAACATCATCGCTTGCCATCAGATCATTGCGCTGTTCGTAGATCACCTTGCGCTGGTCATTGGCAACATCATCAAATTCCAACAGCTGCTTGCGAATATCAAAATTGTGTCCCTCAACCTTGCGCTGGGCATTTTCGATGGCTTTAGTCACCCAGGGATGCTCAATAGCTTCTCCCTCCTCCATGCCCAATTTCTGCATCAGGGAAGACACTCGCTCGGAGGCGAATATACGCATCAGGTTATCCTGAAGGGAAAGATAGAAACGGCTGGAACCAGCATCTCCCTGACGTCCAGAGCGACCCCTTAACTGATTATCGATGCGTCGTGATTCATGTCGCTCCGTTCCGACGATGTGCAGTCCACCACTAGCCAGCACTTGATCATGGCGCTGCTGCCAACTTTCCTTGAGCTTGCTTATTTGATCTTCCGATGGATTCTTGAGCGCCGCGATTTCAGCATCCAAATTACCGCCCAGGACGATATCCGTACCTCGTCCAGCCATATTGGTCGCAATGGTGACCGCACAGGGGCATCCTGCCTCGGCGACGATTTCTGCTTCCCTTTCATGTTGCTTGGCATTCAGCACATTGTGCTTAACCTTCTCCTTTTGGAGTAGTTTGGAAAGCAATTCGGATGTCTCGATTGAGGTGGTACCCACCAGCACAGGTTGCTGGCGCTGGAAACAATCCTTGATATCTTCTGAGATAGCCTTAAATTTGTCATCTACGGTCAAAAAAACCAAATCAGGCATGTCATTTCGGACCATGTCTCGATTGGTCGGGATTACGACAACCTCCAGGCCATAGATCTGCTGAAATTCAAAGGCTTCGGTATCAGCAGTACCGGTCATGCCGGATAGCTTTTGATAAAGTCGGAAATAGTTTTGAAAGGTTATCGAAGCCAACGTCTGGTTTTCATTCTGGACTGGCACGTTTTCCTTTGCCTCAACGGCCTGGTGCAACCCCTCTGACCAGCGGCGTCCTGGCATGGTTCGGCCGGTAAATTCGTCGACAATAACAACTTCCTGGTCCTTAACAATATAATCGACATCAATCTGGAAAAGGGTATGTGCCTTTAGGGCAGCACTCAGGTGGTGCATCAGACTAATATTTGCAGCGTCATAGAGACTCTCACCTGGCTGTAGCAAACCAGAGTTCTCCAGTAACTCTTCAATATGCTGATGACCTTCCTCTGTAAAAAAGACTTGCTTAGCCTTCTCATCCACAGAAAAATCGCCTGGTCCTTCTTCGCTTTCCTGGCGCTTCAGTTTGGGAATCAACTTGTTGATTTTCTTGTAGAGATCAGACTTATCGTCAATCGGGCCAGAGATAATCAGCGGCGTACGAGCCTCATCGATGAGAATTGAATCCACTTCATCGACTACTGCAAAATTCAGTTCGCGCTGTACCTTATCAGCAATGCGGAAGGCCATATTATCGCGTAGATAATCGAAGCCATATTCATTATTGGTCCCGTAGGTAATATCCGCCCGATAGGCAGCCCTTTTTTCCTCTGTGTTTTGGGCGGAAAGGATGACCCCGGTACTCATTCCGAGAAATTCGTACAGAATTCCCATCCATTTCGAATCGCGACTAGCCAAGTAGTCATTCACAGTGATGACATGAACACCCTTGCCCTCCAATGCGTTGAGATACACCGCCAGGGTTGCCACCAATGTCTTCCCCTCACCGGTACGCATCTCTGCGATCTTACCCTGGTGCAGCACCATACCGCCGATCAGCTGGGCATCGAAATGGCGCATGTTTAGCGCACGCTTACCCGCTTCACGCACGACAGCGAAGACCTCTGGTAATAGATCATCGAGAGACGCACCATCCTTTATCCGCTCACGAAATTCGTCGGTCTTGTTGCGTAGCGCCTCATCCGACAAGGCGACCATGCTGTCCTCGAGTCCGTTTATCCTGGCGACCGCAGCATTCATACGCTTGAGCAGCCGATCATTGCGACTACCAAAAACTTTACTAAATATTTTTGCAACCATTATTTAAAAAATAGAACGTAAGAAAAAAATGAGTTTTAAATTATTTTTGTGCCTGTCAGCGTGATGTCAGGACATACTTACCGGGATCGACTGTACGACCCTTATAGTGTACTTCATAATGCACGTGGGGTCCTGTTGAACGACCACTAGAGCCCATGTGGGCAATAACCTGTCCTTGAGTCACCATATCACCGACCTTAACCAGTGCTTCTTTGTTGTGCCCATACCGAGTGATATATCCACTCCCATGGTTAACCTCAATCATCAAACCATATCCGTAACGATCGCCTGACCAGGTCACCATCCCCCCTGCGGTAGTGATCACATCTGCCCCTAGCTTACCAGCGAAATCCATGCCCTTGTGATGCTCCCTCGTGCCACTAAAGGGGTCGGTGCGCAGACCATAGTAAGATGAGATCCAGCCACTCTTAATCGGCCGTCCTGCGGGCGACACCTCCCTTCTCAGGTCGCGATCCATATAGAATGATTCAATGACCCGCAACTGACTCTCCTGCTGCTTCAATTCTGTTGTCAATTGTTCCAGCGCCTGCAGGAAATCAGGCGGTGATACCTGCTGCACCAGGCCAGGCTCATTCGCGGGCCCACCCTGAGCGGGTATGATACTGAAATCAAATTCATCCTTATCCAGTTTACCAGCCTCTACCAGACGTCGTCCCAGCGCATTTAGCCTTACCGCCTGTGCTTGCAACTGCCCCAAGCGAACCGTAAGACCCTTCATATCCTCACCAGCCTGTCGCGCAACCCTGTTTATATGCTCTCGCTGGCTCAGCAGTTCCATTTTGAGTTCCTGGGACACCACTTGATTTCGTTGTTGGATAGCACCCAACCAGTACCCTGACATTAGCCCCAGCGCTGGGATAACAACAAGCAGCAGCAGGACAAGAATCAATGACTTGCCATGCCCGAGGTTGAGGTTTGTCATCCTGCTGGAATGCCTGGTCAATAAGATTATATTCATATTCCCGTTGCTATCCTGTTGTTACGTGCTACCGTCTGCTCAGTCCCAAATATTTCTGATCAACCTGTACAGTCTATGAAAACTGCAAAAAAAGTCTCCGCCCTGCTGAATAATATGGATGATCAGCTAATCGCCCTGCAGCAGCATTGTCAATTAATACAAGCTGTAGCAAAATTAGTATCCCAGTGTCTGCCTGAGCCCCTGACGAAACATTGCCAGGTAATCAATCTCAAGGAGGACCTGCTCATTCTTCAGACAGATTCACCTACCTGGAATACGCTGTTACGCTATCAGACCCCGGAACTTCTGGCACAGCTCCAGCGCAGCCCTAATCTGGCACATCTTAAATCGATCCGCGTCAAGACTACGCCTGCAACACAGACTAGATCAAGTCGCCACCGCACGCCATCAAGACAACTTAACCCCGATTCAGCAGCGCTATTAATGTCCCTTTCTACTAGCATCAGCGATTCCAGGCTCAAGGCGTCCTTAAAACGCTTAGCCGCTCGAAACCGACCGTAAATTGACTTTTTGCAGCTTCTTCGCATCGCTGCTAAAAACAACGATTTCCCAGGCATCATTATCATCCAGCAACTTCCGCATCAACTGATGATTCAATGCATGACCTGACTGATAAGCGCTGTATGCCCCGATCACACTGTGTTCCAACAGCTTCAGGTCGCCCGTCGCAGCAAGGATACGGTGCTTGATAAATTCATCTTCATAGCGCAGTCCATCTTGTTCCGGGATATACATATTTCCATTATCCCCTTCGTCGCGCATGACATCACCCTGAGCTACTTTTCTGTCACTCAATCGAATGAGCCCTGGCCTGGCAGCTAAATTACGCGCCCGGCTAATTTCCTTGACAAAAGAAGTTCTGGAAAAATCAACACAGAGCTCCTGGGTACGATTAACACCACCCTGTGCCGCAAAGTCTACCGTAAATGAAACCTTGAAACCGTTAAATGGGTCTAGTTTTGCCCATTTTCCGTCGCGCACGACTTTGACCGGCTTTTTAATTCGAATGTACCTTTTCTGCGCATCCTGCTCTGCTATGCCAGCGGATTGTATGAGAAACACAAACGGACCGGCACTGCCATCCATCATGGGCACTTCCGGTGCACTCAGATCAATCATGGCATTGTCAATACCCAATCCGGCGCAGGCCGAGAGTATGTGCTCTACCGAAGCAACTTCCGCGCCCACCTTCTCAATAGTCGTAGAAGATGTTGTATTTTTTACATTTTCCAG
>QIGV01000025.1 GCA_003230085.1 Gammaproteobacteria bacterium | reverse complement strand
ATTCGGTAGCTACCCCTCTAGAGATGACTTCTCGTTCAGAAAGTGTCAATGATAAACAGGAGCGTGTGCGTGGTTTAGGACGTATGCCACCGCATCTTGATAAGATGCCGGCTATGGATCCGTGGCCTCTATCAAATAGTTGCGCGATGGCATGTAATGATTCACCCTTTTGCCATCGATCCCACATGAGTGTTTTTTGCGCATCACTGTAGTAGATTCGAGTTCTGTATTTCATCATCAACACTCCTTCTTTCTAATAAGAATAGAATATTGCGTCGATCAGTTGAACCCGCCGTATGGAGCCGTAATTCAGGTCCCACAGCTCCAACGCAGCTCTTGGCCGGTAGTACTCATTTGTTAAATTGAAACGAATGACTTCTATCGTGACTGAGGGGGATATTTAAAGTGTTCGGAGTACTGGGCGAGATAGGGAGAGGACATCTCCGATTGTCCCAGACTTTAATGGCTTGGAACAGTTCAGTAAAGAACTTTATTTTTCAGTAAAGAACTTTATTTGCTAGTAAAGAACTTTATTTTTCGGTGACACACAACAGAACAGCAGTATCCCTGCTTATTCTACTGTCACAGATTTTGCGAGGTTTCGCGGCTGATCAATATCTGTGCCTTTCAGAACAGCAACATGATAGGCAAGAAGCTGTAGGGGGATCGTGTAAATTATTGGAGCGATACAATCGTCGGTAGGCGCAACACCGATGACATAGATGTCTTCTCCCTGTGGTTCAACACCGGACTGTTTGTCTGCAAATACAACCAACTGTCCACCACGGGCACGAACTTCCTGTAGATTTGATTTAAGTTTTTCCAGTAACTCATTATTGGGCGCCACTGCGACGACTGGCATATCGGCATCCACCAGCGCCAGAGGACCATGTTTCAATTCACCTGCTGGATAGGATTCGGCGTGAATATAAGAGATTTCCTTAAGCTTCAGTGCACCTTCCATCGCTACAGGATACTGGCTGCCTCGACCTAGAAAGAGGGCATGATGCTTGTCTGCAAATAGTTCGGCCAAGCGCTGGATTTCACCATCGAGCTCCAATACTTCTTCAATTTTACGTGGTAGCGACTCCAGCTGCTGCACTAGTGATGCCTCTGTAGAAGGTGTCATCTCGTGGCGTCGCCCCAGGACGATAACCAAAAGCATTAGCGACACCAGCTGGGTGGTAAATGCCTTGGTTGAGGCAACCCCGATCTCGGGGCCCGCCCGCGTCATCAATACCAGATCTGACTCCCGTATCAGGGAGCTTTCCGCAACATTACAGATGGTGAGAGAGGAGCTGAACCCACGTTCTTTTGCTTCCTTCAGGGCCGCTAAGGTATCTGCTGTCTCACCAGATTGTGAAATCGTTACGATCAGAGAGTTTTTCCTGGCAACAGGCTTGCGATAACGAAACTCGCTGGCCACTTCGACATTGGTGGGAATACCGGCCAGGGTCTCCAGCCAATAGCGTGCAACCAGCCCCGCATGATAACTGGTCCCACAGGCGATGATCTGGACATGTTTGGTTTCATCAAATACGACACTCGCCTGGTTTCCGAACGCCTCTTCCATAACCCGCGCGCCGATGATGCGGCCTTCCAGGGTTTCGGCTACGGCAAGGGGCTGCTCAAAAATTTCCTTCAGCATGTAATGGCGAAACTCACCACGATCCAGCGCGTTGACACTCAGTTCGCTGGTATGAACCGGGCGCTTCACCTCAACCCCCTTGGCATTAATAATTTCCAGCTTATCCTTGGTCATGACTGCAATGTCACCATCCCGCAGAAAAATAAAGCGTTGCGTCACTGGTAGTAATGCGGAAACATCAGAGGCGATAAAATGTTCGCCAATACCGAGTCCAATGATCAGTGGACTGCCACGGCGAGCGGCAACCAGTATGTCGGGTTGAGTATTGCTGATGACACCCAAGGCATAGGCGCCTTCCAGGTCAGCAACGGTATTTTGAACGGACTCAAGCAAACCCTGCCCTTGCTCCAGATAACGGTGTACCTGGTGAACGATCACTTCGGTATCTGTCTCCGAGGTAAACTCATATCCCTGGGCTAGCTGGGTATTCTTCAATGCTTCGTGATTTTCAATAATGCCGTTATGGACAACAGCTACCGTCCCACGGCATACGTGAGGATGGGCGTTGGATTCATTGGGTGCACCATGAGTCGCCCAACGTGTGTGGGCGATGCCCATTCCTCCACGCAGCTGGCCAGTTTTGAGCGCCTCTTCCAGGGCGTGGACCTTACCCGGCATACGCACACGATTCAGGCTGTTTTCGACATTGATCACTGCAACACCAGCGGAATCATAGCCTCGATATTCGAGGTGCTTCAATCCCTCAAGCAGTATCGGGACTACGTCCCGTTCAGCGACAGCGCCTACAATTCCACACATCTGAGTGATCTCTTAAAGTGAACCTTATCCATATGTTATTTTTTAGCCGGCCTCACCCAACCTTTAAGGGTTTCCTGGGGAGCACGACTCAGCGTCAGTTCATCACCAGGCACATCGCGGGTAATAGTGGAGCCAGCACCGATTGTAGCACCTGCACCAATCTTCACCGGCGCAATAATCTGGGTATTAGAGCCGATAAAGACATTATCACCGATATCGGTTTGATGCTTGTTGGCACCATCGTAATTACAGGTAATGGTCCCTGCGCCGATATTAACTTCCCGTCCGACAGTGCTGTCACCGACATAACTCAGGTGATTGATCTTGGAACCGCTACCGATTGTAGATTTCTTTACCTCTACAAAGTTACCAATGCGTACCTCTTCCCGGCAGACCGTTTCAGGCCGGACCCTTGCAAAGGGCCCCAATTGACAGCTATGGCCTATCACCGCCCCTTCAATCACGCAATTGGATCGTATCACCACATCATCACCGATACTGGCATCCTTGATGATGACATTTGCACCGATTTGTACACGATCACCCAGAACAACCTCGCCCTCAAGCACAACATTGACATCAATTACGACATCACTGCCGGCCTGCAATCTGCCGCGTAGATCAAAGCGTGCAGGATCATAGAGGGTTACGCCTGACATCATCAGCCGTTCGGCCTGTGTCTGTTGAAAGCTGCGCTCAAGCGCAGCCAACTGTACCCGGTTATTCACACCTATAATTTCATCAATGCTGTCAGGAGATTCAGTGACGATAGAAACGCCCTTTTCCACGGCCATGGCGATGATATCCGTTAGATAGTATTCACCTTGCGCATTGTCATTTTTGATTGCGGACAGACATTCTCCCAGCAATGCCGCCTTGACGGCCAGGATACCGGTATTGATTTCAGAGATAGAACGCTGTTCATCACTCGCGTCCTTGTCTTCAACAATGCGGGTAACCTGCCTGCGCTCATCCCGCACGATCCGGCCATAGCCACTCGGATCCTCAAGATCCGCAGTTAACAGGGCGAGACTATTATCATCAACCCGGCTGACCAGACGCTGCAAGGTGTGCGCTGATGTGAGCGGGACATCGCCGTATAAAATCAGGACGGTATCATCCTTCGCGAGATAAGGTATGCCCTGAAGTACGGCATGACCAGTGCCTAGCTGTTCAGCCTGCTCCACCCAGACAACATCCGGCTCATTGAGTGCCGCTCGTACCTGTTCTCCACCATGGCCATAAACCACGACCACCCGCTCGGCGCTAAGGCTATGCGAAGTCTGCAGGACATGGCCAAGCAGCGGGATACCACCCAGCTTGTGCAATACCTTGGGGATGGCGGAACGCATCCGCGACCCTTCGCCTGCTGCCAGAATAATAATATTAAGTGCCATGGGGTTTTGCTGTGCCAATAAAAAATGACTCTATAATAGTATATTTCGACTACTTGCTAAAAAAACTAAAGGCCAAAAAAACTAAAGGCCGTTAGAAACGGCCTTTATCAAAAAAACAAAAGGTACATCTCCAGGCACCCGTCAGCGACCCACCTTATCACGCAGCTTTTTGATCGCCTGTAGCTGAGCCATTGCCTCGGCCAGTTCTGCCTGGGCCCGGGTATATTCAAATTCGGAGGTTTTATCCTGCAGGGTTTTTTCTGCGCGTTCCCTGGCCTCTATAGCGGCGGCTTCATCAATGTCCTTGGCACGCAGCGCGGTATCGGCCAGCACAGTCACCACATGGGGTTGAATCTCCAGCATACCGCCGGATACATAATAAAATTCTTCCTCTCCGCCTTCTTTCTTGATCCTGACTTCCCCTGGCTTAAGCTGGGTCAGGAGCGGTGCGTGACGAGGTAAAATGCCCAGATCTCCCATTGCTCCTGAAGCAAAAACCATCTCCGCAGGCCCGGAAAAAATCTCTTCCTCGGCACTAACGATGTCTACATGCATTGTCATAGCCATTAAGTTATCTCATCTATTGTAGGGTCTTGGCCTTCTCAATGGCCTCATCAATGGTACCCACCATATAGAAAGCCTGCTCGGGAAGGTGATCAAACTCACCATCGATAATCTTGGTGAAAGCACTGATTGTATCTTTCAGAGAGACATATTTGCCCGGCGAGCCGGTAAATACTTCCGCCACAAAGAAAGGCTGCGACAGGAAACGCTGAATCTTGCGCGCGCGGGTAACCACCTGCCTGTCCTCTTCTGATAATTCATCCATTCCCAGAATAGCAATGATATCCTTCAGTTCCTTGTAACGTTGCAGGGTACCCTGCACAGCTCGCGCCACATCATAATGTTCCTGGCCAACGACCAGGGGATCAAGCTGGCGACTGGTGGAATCGAGCGGATCCACCGCAGGATAAATACCCAGCTCTGCAATCTGGCGAGACAATACAACGGTGGCATCAAGATGCGCAAAGGTTGTTGCCGGTGAGGGATCGGTCAAGTCATCCGCCGGGACGTATACGGCCTGGATGGATGTGATCGAGCCGGTCTTGGTGGAAGTAATACGTTCCTGCAGCATGCCCATCTCTTCTGCCAGGGTAGGCTGATACCCCACTGCCGAGGGCATACGTCCCAGCAATGCCGACACTTCGGTGCCCGCCAGGGTATAGCGATAGATGTTGTCGATGAACAATAAGACATCGCGGCCTTCATCACGGAACTGTTCGGCAATGGTCAGGCCAGTCAGGCCGACACGCAGGCGGTTACCTGGAGGCTCATTCATCTGGCCATAGACCAGCGCAACCTTGTCCAGGACATTAGAGTCTGACATTTCGTGATA
>QIGV01000047.1 GCA_003230085.1 Gammaproteobacteria bacterium | reverse complement strand
GCGACACGAAAGCCGTTGCCGTAGTACCAGTTGCCAGGTTCGCCCGCTAGGCGATAAGTGGCACGCGAAAATTCTTCGCTGAAGCGCCATGAACCACCACGCAGGACCCTTGCGGCAATGGTGTTATTTTTAGGTGAAAAGCTGCGGTTGTCTTTCAGGCCCGCATCAAATCTCAGTCTCTCAACTGTTAGTACGCCATCGATTTTCCTTGTCTTGCCGTCACGCACAGCCTGTTCTATGACTTCGATTTCCTGCTCAAACATTTTATCGTCATCAAACCTCAGAACAATCCAGGCACTGCCATCTGTTGGCGCACTGACGTAACTATCGTGATAAATATCCTCCACCCATTGCCAAATACTGCCGGACATGCCGAATAATCCCCAGGTATTGGGTGCTTTGCTTGTAACGATGCGCTGGTGTTCCGTGCCTTTACGGTTGGCCCAGCCAACATCCGAGATATTGTCGCTGCCGCAATAATGATGGTTTCCGCCGGCGCGACAGGCGTATTCCCATTCCGCTTCTGATGGCATGCGATAGGTATGGGGGTCACCTTTGGGTTTATTATCGTTTAGCCAGCGGATAAAATCTTGCGCCTCATGCCACGAAACCTGCACCACCGGCGCATTATCTCCGAACGAGTTAAGCTGCCTGAACTCCTCGTTATAAAGCCCCCAGCCGCCTTTGTTGTCCATCTCGCCAATAGCCTTAAGATATGTTTTGTACTGTCCGGCAGTAACCGGGGTGGTGGCTAGTGTGAAGGCACGGATATGCACCATGTGGCGCGGCACCTCGTTGTCGTTTACGTTTTTATTCAGCGCACCGCAACCAGGCCTCACTATCGGTAAGCCGAGAAATACGCGTTTACGGTTTTCCCTTTGCATACCCTTGGTCATCTTGCACGATCCCATTTCAAAACTACCGGCGGGGATATTCACCAATTGTATACCGAGAAAATTTGTGTCTTGGCCAGCAGACGCAAAATCAGAAAAGACAACCAGCAACAGTATGGCTAGTATTAGCTCAGGCTTTAAGCCACGCATACGCCCCCAAAAATCGGGCAATTTTCCAGTTATTAACCCGGCAACTATATATATTGCATTCAGCCGTTGCGTGCCGGTTCGCAGCAAGGCAGCGAAACGCCGCTGTAGCCATTCTCCAGAAAGTTTTGCTAACGCAGTCTGCGGGCCGGCACGCAACGGCCTGTCCTTTGATATCAATATGTTAGGGACTTCAGGCATGCATTGGCCCGGCGTTGCAGTGCTTGCCTGAAGTCCTGAATGCGATATATATAGTTGCCGGGTTAATAGACTCATGAACTACGAAAACCATCGTAAGAAGGCAGCCGATGATAATGCCGTCGCGCCAAAACCCGTTAAGGCGGTCCAGGCGTTATGGCGTCCCTTGTTACTCCAACCTTCCGCGCGCCTTACATAAAATAGTGACAGTAAGATACCTGATACGGCGCATGCCATTTTTATTGTCAAAGCCACCTGCGCCGTTGTGTGCAAATCCGGAGTTTCTCCGTAAAGATACAGGCTGATGGCACCAAATATAATGCCGCTAAAGGCTTGTGCACACCAACCACCCAGTACCAACCATGCAAGTTTTCGCTTGAGGTGGAGATTGTCGGCCTGTACCTTGAGCCCCCCCAGGGCGCCGCCTACTATTGCAAGAGCGCCAAAATTATGGATGAGCTGAGTCAGTGCATAGTAGAGGTTTTCCCATTGCATGGATTACTGACTATCGACTTTAATACACGTTTTTTGCCCAATAGGGGTATGCGCCTTGTTGACAACCTTCATGCAAATGGTGTGTTCACCGGCAGGCAAAGGGTTAAGTATAAACGTAGCCTTTTTGCGGCGTAAGATGCCCGCCTCCTTATGATCGATATAAATATGGGAATGATCGCCGCCAGGGTTGGGCTTGATTGCATATTGCACAGGCAAGGACTCTCCTGCCTGGACAATGGCCCCATCTGTCGGAGACAGAATTTTTAAATTCGGATCCGCAGCCACTGGTGACGCCCCTATTCCCGCGCCAACAAAAATGATACTGCAGGTGTATGCTAATTGTTTTCGCCTCATGGCACCCTCTCCCTACAAGGATCACTATCTTATAACATGCGGCCGGTAAGGTCGAGTAAGACAGGGTCGAGCAGGCTGACAGACACGAACTTCTATGCGCCAAATTATTATCCGTAAAAAAACATCGGATCTGGTAGCGCTATAAATTAGACATCAGATTAAAAGCGCAACGAACTGGTCATCAACGATGTGCTACTGGCTATGGAGGAAGGACGATCACCGGTCCTGTTGACCGAACGTAAAAACCACCTGGAGTATCTTCATCAACAGCTAAAGACTTTGTCAGGCATATCGTCATTCTGCATGGCGGACGGTTGGCGAAAGAATGACTCAAGATTCAGGAACAACTCGCCTCTATCCCATCAGAAGAAGAGCGCCTGCTGCTGGCGACCTGGGGGTACATCGGAGAAGGATTTGACGATGCCCGCCTGGATACTCTATTCCTCACGCTACCAGTTTCGTGGAAAGGTACACTCTTGTAATATGCCGGGCGACTGCACCGGTTGCATCCTGACAAAAACGAAGTTCGGATCGTCGATTACGTGGATGGCAATATACCCATGCTGGCCAGGATGTTCGAAAAAAGACTTCGTGGATATCATGCTATGGGGTACCAAGAAAGTGATGCCGGGGGTTAGTGTGGCATCAAGAGGGAGATGCAAGCCCCAGAATTTATTCTAAATTATTCAATATCTTATAAGGACATGTGTTATCTGCCCGGGAAACTGATATTTATATCATTATATTTCAATCAGTTACGGAAAATAATGGCGTCCCCAAGGGGATTCGAACCCCTGTTGCCGCCGTGAAAGGGCAGTTACTTTACACCAGCATACATTGGCATACAATATTATTGTATTGTTTTATATGAACATTGTTCGTATGTGTTCGTGGTTGTCAATAGTCGTTCACCCCCATATACTACCTAAATCTACCTAAAATTACCTAAATTGGGATTAAGACTATGGCAAGGCTGGCACGTGATGCTCGTTTGGAGACAAGAAATGCGCGGTTAAAGTTAAAGCAGCGCCATGAGCCCTACTGGAAGCAGGTGCATACTGGGTTGTCTATCGGCTATAGAAAGGGGCCACGCGGCGGCACATGGTATGCGAGGTTTTTATTAGCCAACGGGAGTTATAAGAAGCAATCGCTGGGTATCGCGGATGATTACCAGGATGCTAATGATCTAGATGTCCTCAATTACAAACAGGCCCACCGTAAGTTATTAGTCACTGCCGATAATAATGCAAAAAAAGCAGTAGGTGTCCCGTTAGGGCCTTTCACTGTTGATGATGCCATTAAAGAGTACCTCCAGTGGTACAAAGCACACAAAAAATCCTACCTTTCCACCAAGCAGACTTGTGAAACGCATATATTGCCAAAGCTTGAAGATAAGCGAGTGGTAGATTTAACGGCCCGTGAAATCAGAAAATGGCATGAAAACCTTGCCATATCACCGGCAAAATTACGGGGCAAAAACAATTTTCGAATCATTTCAGATAATGACGTAGAAGGCATGCGGAAACGCAAAGCCACGGCCAACCGGGTGCTAACCATACTGAAAGCTGCGCTGAATCATGCTTGGCATGAAGGCTTTGTCCTGAATGATGAAGCCTGGCGCCGGGTGAGGCCCTTCAGTGGCGTGGACACTCCCAAGGTACGCTTTCTGACGCAGGTAGAATGTAAGCGCCTGATCAATGCTTGTGCCCCTGATTTTCGTCATCTGGTGCGTGCCGCCCTACTCACTGGTTGTCGATATGGCGAACTGATCAGGTTTCAGTGTCATGACTACAATCATGACTCTGTGACAATACATGTCAGAGAGAGCAAATCGGGAAAACAAAGACACATCCCTTTGACGGATGAAGGAAAAAAGGTTTTCAATCGTTTGACTGTAGGGAAACCAGGTAATGTGCTGATATTCACAAAAGAAGACGGTGAACCATGGGGTGTATCTCACCAAACCAGGCCAATGCGCGCGGCATGTAAAAAAGCCAAGATCAACCCACCAGCCAGTTTTCACTTGCTTCGCCACGCCTACGGCTCCCTCCTGGCGATGGAAGGTGTACAACTTCAAATAATTGCTACAGTCCTGGGGCATGCTGACACACGGATGACTGAGCGTCATTATGCCCACCTATGCCCCGATTATGTGGCGGATACGATCAGAGCCAACCTTCCCGAATTTGGATCAGAACAGGATAACGTTGTGGCGCTGAAGGTTACGTCTTAACTCTCAATGAGAAAATAAATGGCTGAAATTAGTAATAGCGATAAAATTGCACTTAGATCATCAATTTTCGCTGCTCAAGAAGGCGATATAAATTGCGCAATTCATTTACTAGAGCAATTTGTTATTGCCGTTGAAAATAATGATGAACTGGACAGAGACTTACTTGATTACATATCCCAAGCTTTTCTAAAAATTATCGATGAGGTGCCACCCGATAAAGCATTAAATATAAAACGCCTAAAACGTAGGCCACTACAAGATAATGACTTACGTGATCTGAGGCTGGCTCAGCTGGTATATAAGGGGTACGACGGAAAAAATAAGTTAACTGGAATCCAAAATGAAGTGGCTAATGATAACAACGTTTCTCTAAGCGTAGTGCAGCGAGCATATTATAAATATAAAAATATCATACCCATATTATCTGATTCTGAACTGGCAGCTTTATACGAAGACGGTTAATTCTAACCCCATCCTGTAATTCACTTCTCGAAGTACCTGTACTTAAAGAAAACATAACTAGTGTAATGTCGCTGAATATTTGAATAACATCGTATTCAAGTGGATAACACTTGGGTGCAGTAAACAATAACTGCATTTGTCATTAACAGATGGAGGTAGTTATGAAGAAAATGAATCAGGCAGCAAAAATCAGTGGCCAAACTCCCAATAGCGCAATATGCATCCCACCCCGAGAGGGATTTTACGACGTCAACGGATTTTGCGCTGATCATAAAATCTCGCGTGCACTACTGTACCAAATCATCAAAGAAGGCAGAGGCCCAAGAATTACAAAAATCGGAAAACGCACGCTGATAAGTAGGGAGGCTGCTGCTGACTGGCGAAAATGGCTTGAATCACAGGAAAACGTGATCGGAACAGGTATATCGAAGG
>QIGV01000101.1 GCA_003230085.1 Gammaproteobacteria bacterium | reverse complement strand
ATATTACCGCAAGTGTTTGCAGATGAAGAACCCGGAAGTGATGCAGCAGCTGTCGGATCAATCATCAAGTCTTGCGAAAGGGACGCTCATTACCGCGAGTTAAATGCTCGCTGATATAGCATCATGGCTGCAAGCGAGGTATCTCAGCCTCCTTCCGAGTAGAAACGTTCCATTAGCAATCCGTGGTGAAGCAGTGTTGTCTTGAGTGTTGCTACCATTTCTGGAGGCCCACAGGCATACACTTCGTGATTGGTAAGACTGGGCTGCCTATTGATCAATGCCTCGTGAATTAGACCTTTCTGCCCCTGCCATGATTCGTCGGTATGGGCATCGGACAGCACAGGAACATAATCAATGAGATGAAGCTGCTGCCAGTGCTGACACAGCTGATTCAAGTATAGATCCTGTTGAGTGCGTGCTCCCCGGTAGAGGGTTATCTGGCGCCGGGTTTTCATATTTAGATGATATTCGATAAAGCTTTTGATAGGCGCAAAACCTGTTCCGCCCGCGACAAAAATAGCAGGACCCAGTTCGGATATCCGGGGTGTAAACGTGCCGAAGGGGCCGGTAAGCTCGAATTTGTCTCCAATGACCAAGGTCTCAAATACAAAGGTAGTAAAATCATTTCCTGGGAGTCGGCGGATATGAAGCTCCAGTTGACGGTGTTTTCCAGGCGCATTGGCGAGGGAGAAACAGCGCTCTATTCCCTGATATAGTATGCTGATGTATTGTCCTGCCTGGTAATCCAGGCAAAGATTTTGGCAAGGAAGCAGCATCAGCTGTAGCACGTCCGGCGCAAGTAGCTCTATTTTTTGGACTTCTACTGTCGTTTTATCTGACATGAATTTTTTATTACGTATCGCGGTGCGGTTCGCATATCGGCAGGATACACATTTTCGAATACCCAACCCAGATTAAAGCGCTATGCATGATATTGAGTATAATTTAAAATGCCTGGAGCAGGTTGTTATTGTTGGGTGTGGGCGTGTCGGTTGTCAATTGGGTAAATTGTGGCGTGATTCGGGGCTCGATGTTACTGGGGTGGTGCGTTCCCGGGAAAAATCGGGCCGCCTCGTGGAATCCGGACTACATACAGTACTAGCCGATCTTGACGAAGAACAGGTGGTGCTGGATGTCCCATTTCAGGGCGCTGCTGTCTATTATGCTGTGCCTCCACCGGACAAGGGCGTTGAGGACACCCGCATTCAACGATTCCTGGGGAACCTCGATGATAAAAACCGCCCCGCTGTTCTTGTTTACCTTGGCACCACCGGTGTCTATGGGCACTGTCACGGTGCCTGGATTACAGAAGATCAAGTACCCAACCCACAGAACCTTCGTAGTCAAAGACGTTTGCATGCCGAGAACCAACTGGTGGACTGGCATCACAAAACGGGTATTCCAGTAGTGATTCTGCGCATATCCGGTATCTATGGCCCGGAGCGTTTGCCGCTTATGTCACTCAAGAGACGTCAGGCAATTCTCAATGAAGCAGACTCTCCTTTTAGTAACCGTATCCATGCCGACGATCTGGTATCTATTTGCCAGCTTGCTGCAATCCGCGCAACAAGTTTGCATACCTACAATATTAGCGATGGCTCACCGTGTAAGATGTCGACTTACTACGATCTTGTGGCACTGTCGGCTGGGTTGGAAAAACCACTGACCTTATCCTGGCAGGAGGCCGGCATTGCGCTAACACCCTCGATGCTGGAGTTTCTGCGTGAATCCCGGCGCATCGACAACCGTAGAATGCTTGCAGAGCTTGGAGTGGTGCTAAAATACCCGACCCTTATCCAGGGCCTACAGCAGTGCGGTTTGAATTAGCCGCCTATGCCTTTGTGGTCTACAGCCTTAATTTGTGCGATTCGGCGGGTAATTCCCAAAACTTCTCGTAACAGGCTGCGCCAGCATGTTTGGTGATGTCAGCTCAGCGGGGCCACAGAATTGCCTTAGTCCAGTAAGCGTGCCCATATATTTCTTTAGGGTTCAACGACCGGACCACTTGGTACCTGATTTCTCTTGACAAGATTAGCGTCGTCGCTGTGATCGGGGTCCGGCACGGTGTTTTCTGTCGCGTCCCGCACCTTTACTGTGACGGCTTGCTGCAGCCTTTGTGCGCGGAATAGAGGCTGGTACCTTGGGCTCAGCTAGAAGATCAGGCGTGATTTGGGCGAGTGGTATTTTATGCCCCAGGAACGATTCAATATCCGGGAGCGAAAAGGCGTATTCTTCACAGGCAAAACTGATGGCGTCACCGCTGGCACCCGCTCGTGCTGTGCGGCCAATACGATGAACATAATCTTCGGAATCATGGGGAAGGTCGAAATTGATGACATGGCTAACGTCAGGAATATGTAGCCCCCGCGCAGCAACATCGGTGGCAACTAGAATGGCAAGTTCGCCATTTTGAAATTTTTTGAGTAGGCTGAGGCGCTTTGTCTGGGGCACATCACCAGACAGGATATCGGCACTGAATCCATTAGCTTGTAAATAGGCGCATACCCGGTTAGCTACATGCTTGGTATTACTGAAGATAATCGTGCGTTGTGGATCAATATGTTTCAACAGCCCAATCAATAGCGGGATTTTTTCTTCATTGGAAGCGTAGTATACCGCTTGCTGTACTTTATTAGCCGTGACGCGATCAGTCTCAATGCGCACCATTTGTGGCAGGTTCATATGCTCATAGGAAAGCTCAGTGACACGGTATGACAGGGTCGCAGAAAACAACATAGTGAGCCTGTTCTCAGGTTTGGGGACACGTCTTAACAGATAGCGTATATCTTTGATAAAACCGAGATCAAACATGCGATCAGCTTCATCGAGGACAAGGGCCTCAATGGATTTCAGATTGAAAAGCTGTTGTCGGTAAAAGTCGAGCATTCTTCCCGGCGTTCCGATCAGGATATCTACATCACGCTTGAATATTTCCCGCTGAGCTTCATAACCGGTACCGCCATATATCAGATCAATATTGAAGCCGGTATATTTTCCCAGCGTGATGGCATCGTTGTGAATCTGGACGGCTAGTTCCCGGGTTGGCGCAATAATAAGCCCGCGGGGTTGACGAGGCTGCTGCGCTGACTGTGTTGATGACATTAGCATGCGTTGGAACATGGCAATTAGAAAGGCCGCTGTTTTACCCGTCCCGGTTTGTGCCTGGCCGGTAATATCCTGCCCTTTTAGCAACAGAGGTAGCGATTTTGCCTGTATAGGTGTGCAATGTGTGTACCCGGCTTCTGTAATGCCGCGGAGTACCGGAGCGGGCAGATCCAGAGATGAAAACTCTATATTTGTGAGGTGGTTATCTTCCATGTTAGTTTGTATAGCGCATTTCAACAAGTGTGATATGATTAGCCAGCAATATTATTCGGGATTGATTAAATTAAGAAAGTCAGTCAATCAAGAATGGATTATGTAGTTTCGCTTTAAAAACTGTCAGTATGGCGGAGTGATGCCAAGCCAGCCAGCAGGCTCCCATGCAGGTACATTTCAAAAAATATGACCTAGAGTTTGTATAACATGATTAATTTGTTAATAATAATCTTATTCAACCCTAGATGACAGCCTGTTTTTCCAGTAACGAATGAAAACCGGAGGTTTATTTTAAGTGAGTGACAATATTATCTATGTAAGCGACGCTGAATTTGAAGACCTGGTTCTAAACGCCGCTTTACCGGTGTTGGTAGACTTCTGGGCCGAATGGTGTGGCCCCTGCAAGATGATTGCACCTGTTTTGAAGGAGATTTCTGAGGAATATTCGGGCAAGATGCAAATTGCTAAATTAAATATTGATGATAATCCTGCGACGCCCCCACGTTACGGTATTCGCGGCATTCCGACACTGATGTTATTTAAAAATGGCAATGTTGAGGCCACCAAGGTGGGTGCTGTTTCAAAATCACAGCTTGCAGCTTTCATTGATAGTAACCTGTAATGTCGTCCCGGTATAGTAGCCGGTGAACGCGTTACCATCCCGTTTGTGAATTTGGAGAGCTACGGCATTATAAAGACTGGACGTCTTCCACATTTAGTGGTAGCTTGTCTTTACAAAAGACCGATATAAAAAAGTTTCTAATTCGGCGATACCCCATTTTATTTTTAAAATACCTCTGGTAGAGAATACCTCTAGTTAGTCCAATCGGCGTGTTATAAACGCCATATACCGCTGTCCATTAGCAACGCAAAAAGCATCCATTATGAATCTGACCGAACTTAAACAAAAATCCGTAAGTGAACTACTAAACCTGGCCCAGCAGGCTGGCATTGAAGGGTTGGCGAGATCGCGCAAGCAGGATGTGATCTTTGCCATTCTCAAGGCCCATGCCAAGAGTGGCGAGGATATCTATAGCGAAGGGGTCCTGGAAATTTTGCAGGATGGTTTTGGTTTTCTTCGTTCAGCCGATAGTTCCTACCTGGCGGGGCCAGATGATATTTATGTTTCACCCAGTCAAATCAGAAGGTTCAGCCTGCGCACTGGTGATACCGTAACAGGCAAGATACGGCCGCCCAAGGAAGGTGAGCGGTATTTTGCGCTATTGAAAGTCAATAAAATTAATTTTGAATCTCCCGATGTTGCCAAGAGTAAAGTCCTGTTTGAGAATCTGACGCCTCTATTTGCCAATAAGCGCTTGCCAATGGAGATTGGCAATGGCACCACTGAGGATATTACTCCCCGTATTATTGAATTGGTGTCTCCAATAGGTAAAGGCCAGCGTGGCATGGTGGTGTCACCCCCCAAAGCGGGTAAGACGATGATGTTGCAAAACATCGCTCACTCGATTACCACGCAAAGCCCGGAATGCCATGTGATTGTTTTATTAATCGATGAGAGGCCTGAAGAGGTCACCGAGATGAAGCGTTCGGTTCGCGGCGAGGTGATATCAAGTACCTTTGATGAACCGGCTAGTCGCCATGTTCAGGTTGCAGAAATGGTCATTGAAAAGGCCAAACGTCTGGTGGAACACAAGCGAGATGTGGTGATATTACTGGATTCAATCACCCGCCTGGCTCGCGCCTACAATACTGTAGTGCCTTCATCGGGCAAAGTCCTGACTGGTGGTGTTGATGCTAACGCCTTGCATCGTCCCAAGCGTTTCTTCGGTGCGGCACGAAATATAGAGGAAGGCGGTAGTTTGACCATTATTGCCACAGCATTGGTCGAAACAGGATCACGCATGGATGACGTGATCTATGAGGAATTCAAGGGAACCGGTAATATGGAAATTCATCTGGATCGCAGAATTGCTGAAAAACGAATAT
>QIGV01000078.1 GCA_003230085.1 Gammaproteobacteria bacterium | reverse complement strand
AGGAATTCATTTCTTTCCAAAGCATAACGTAGACCATTTTTCATTGTCAGGCGCGCTAACCGCCTGGCACTCATATCCGCAGAATAAAATTGATAGTTGTTTTTACCCAATTTTCTAGCTCGATGCATCGCGCTACCAGAATTCTTTAAAAGAATTTTCGCATTCTCGCCATCTTCCGGAAAGATACTGATCCCTATGCTGGCAGCTAGTCTAACTTTATTACGATCCATCAAAACTGAAGGGGCAATAGCTTCGACGATTTTCCTGGCAATTATCGAAACATGATTCACATTACTGACATCATCCAGCAACACTGTAAATGCATTATTATCCAGACGGGCGACCACATCGACATCGCGAACGGCGTCCCTGATACGCTTGGCATATACCTGCATCACCTGGTTTTCAACATCATGCACGTAGTCAATATTGGCATCTCTTAAACTGTCCATATCGATACGCATAACAGCCACGAAACGACTATGTGCTCGCGCCCGCGCCAGAGATTTCTCCAGCAACTCCATAAATTCTTCATGGCTTGGTAGCTCAGTGAGGGCATCATGATGTGCAACAGATGTTGCACGCTGTTTGCGGTGTACAAGCGCTGTTACATCTTTTCCAGTTGCAACAATATGCGTGATCTTGCCCTGCTCATCCCTAAGCGACGTGATCGTCCTATCTTCATAGAAGAGCGACCCATCTTTTCTGAAATTCACAAAGATGCCTTGATAGGCTTTTCCATCAAGAATCGTCCGCAATATTTTTTTATGCGTTCCCTCGGCCGGTTTATCAGATTCAGTGATATTGCTTTTTTTACCGATCATTTCTTCGCGGCGATAGCCTGTCATTTTCTCGAAGGCGGGATTGACATATTCTATGATGCTTTCTGGCGTGGCGATAACGGCCGCTTCTGCAGCGTGCTCAAATGATTTCGAAAGTTTCTGGATTTGTGACTCTATTTTTTTCCGGCTATTGATATCTCTGACAGTCCCTTCAATACCTATACTGGCATTGTTCCCTTCCTGCCTGCAGTGTTGTGCATTTAACGATACCCAAATTGATGACCCATCATTTTTTCTTAACTGAAGTTCATGATCTGAAATAGTGGCGCCTTTCTGTTTTATCAGGTTGATGATCTTCTTGCGATCCTTGGCATGCTGAAAAATCCTGTAAACAGGAATACCGATCATTTCATCAGATCTATATCCCAGTAATTTTGTGGCTGACTTTGAAACACGAACGATACTGCCTTGGGCATCAGTGCGAAAATAGGTATCCTGCATGCCTTCCAGTATTGTTTGCAGTTCCCTTTCCGAAGACCTGATTTGCTCAGCTGATTCCTTCTGTTTTGTAATATCGGTGCATGTGCCAATGAACTCATCAACCCGGCCCTGCTCATCTGCTATGGGAACCGCTTGCACCAGCGCCCAGCGGACAGTGCCATCAGGATGTGTGAAGCGGATATCACTGCTATAGGTCACCAACGATTCAACCGCCTGGAGCCAGTTATTTCGGATAGACTCCTGCTCCTCCTTTGCTACGGCCAAAAACCATTCCTGACCCATAGCCACATCAACTGCTATGCCGCTAATTTCGCACCAATGCGTATTTACATAGGTGAGATGGCCAGATGCGTCCGTATTAAAAAGGCCGACTGGAATTTTTTTGTCATGCATCAGGTTTTTTTGCTGGCTATTTCCCCCGTTTTTTCCAGCATTAAGATGGCCGTTAAGATTTTGCCCAAGCTTTCTGGTTTCCTCGCGCAATGCGCGTAGACGGTCCGTGATCACCAATGACAAGCCATGGTCGTAGTCGAAACGCCTGTTAATATAGGCTACACCGGTTAAGATCAGCAACATTCCCAATATCCAGAGCATACTCCTCACCGTAACATCAGGCAGTGGTGCAGCACCTTGCCATCCCCCGGAAAGAACCCATTGACTATTTCCAATCGTTACTTCATCGGTCCTGATATCATCGTTGTTCAAAGCAGTCCCATAGAATGGGCGGCCCTCTGCATCTCTGATCTGGAAACTAATTCCCTGATGGTCTGCTTCCATAACAGCATCAATCAAGACCACCAGATTCAGTACGCCCCGAATATATCCGCTAAATTCACTCCCATGAAACAGCGGAATCAGAATCGTCATCAGCTGCCGGCCATCGGCATCCATAGCAGGGTTATCTGTAACAGTGCGGTGCAAACTGCGGCTTTTTTTAAGCAATGAGGCACTGGTGATTTTTAGTACAGAATCAATTTCAGCGTGTAATAACTTGTCTGAACCTGGGAAGTAATATTTTGTGCTGCCATCAGGATTGAGATAACCGATGCCCTGAATGGCACTGTCTTTGACATGCAGACTTGTAGCCAACCCACTGAATTGCTGATAATCCGGTAATTGCGGATTGATTAATATCAGCGCAGCTAAATCTTCAAGGATTGAAATATTCTGCTGGATTGCCTTCTCTAAGCTTGCCCCGGTTACTCTGAGGCGAGTATCCAGCAATTCACTGTTATGAACAGCCACTTGGGTGCGTAAATATTGGTCAGCCAGAATCAGCGCCATCAATCCGACGATAATAATGAAACTTGTTGCTAACCAGCGTTGCATATTTACTCCGAATAACTGATTCTGGAAACAGCCGGATTTGAGGGATCAGGACTATAGTAGGTGTGAAGCAGGTTCACTAAAACAAATGCGTCACAATAATATTATTATCAATCAATGGTTAAACGGCGTCACATTGGTATTTTGGCTGGAATGCGCCTGGGCTCATAAGTAACTGCGCGACGCATCAAAACGTGCTCTGTACCGAATGGCGCTAAGTTAAGCCCCCTCTCCTTGCAGGAGAGGGTTGGGGTGAGGTGCCTGAAACAAGCTGAGGCATTATATATTAGCCCCCTCACCCTACCCCTCTCCCTGAGGGAGAGGGAATTTTGGTAAATACTCTTAACTTAGCGCCATTCTGCTCTGTACCCTATTTTAATGGTTTACGCGTTTTCATGCCATCTCCAAATGGTAATACCCCGATTATTCCTGACAGATAACGTTGCCAGAGACAAAACCACCTGAAGGGCATAAATCCTGTGTTCTATCAGGGATTCACGTATATCGTTAACCACCTGATTTAATTGCTATACTAAGGGACTCTGTCGGGCTTCACCCAGCGCTAGCCCGTGACGTGTTCTTAAATCAAGGTACAGGACAATATGCTAAACCTCTATGTCGACTCACCTCCCACCCTGCACCAATTGTGCAAGAAACTACAAGATACCCGATGGCTGGCTATTGACACTGAATTTCACCGTGAAAACACCTATTACCCAAGACTATGCCTGCTGCAGATTGCGACTGAGGACCTGGTCGCCTGTATCGATACGATTGTCCTCGATGATATTACACCTCTCCTCGATATACTGTATGAGCACAGCAGGGTTAAGATCTTTCATTCCAGCAGGCAGGATCTGGAGATATTCTATCAACTTCGCCGCATACCCCTGGAACCAGTATTTGACACCCAATTGGCGGCCCCTTTACTGGGCTATCAGGATCAAATCAGTTATGCCGCGCTGACCTCTCAAGTGCTTGGTACAACGCTCAATAAGGAGTACACCCGCACCGATTGGCGGCGACGGCCATTAAGTCCACAGCAACTTGAATATGCGGAAAATGATGTCATTTATTTGATGCAAATTTTCCTGAAGTTCCGTCACACCCTGGAGCAACAGGGGAAATTACAATGGCTGGAGGGAGATTTTGCCCTCCTCTATGAACTCAATGCGTATGAAACCACACCGCAAGATGCCTGGCTTAGACTCAAGAATGCCTATCAACTGGAAGGCGAAAAACTTGCCGTACTCCAGGCACTGGCTAAATGGCGGGAAATAACTGCACAACAAAATGACCAACCACGAAACTGGATCATCCGCGACGAGACGCTGTTCAACATTGCACTTGCACTACCCAAAGAGACTACTGCACTTTTGGCTGTGCCTGGCCTGACTGAGAAGGTGGCGACAAGTTATGGCGCGCAGCTGCTATCTCTGATTGCCGGGGCACGTAACCAGCCAGCCCTGCCGGTGCCCATGAAATGCTTCCCGGTCAAACGACTTGATAAAGAGGAAGCTGCATTGGTAGATCGACTGCTAGCTTTCGTACATGCACGCAGTGATGAATTTTCCCTCGATCCCAAGGCAGTGACCAGCCGCAGGGAGCTGTCCAGACTGTTGCGTGGTGAAAGAGATCTGAGATTACTGCGTGGCTGGAGGGAACAGTTTATTGGCAGGGAATTGCTTGCCCAGATCTCATGAAGGTTGGTGATATAAGCTGTCGTGGCCTAAAACACTATTTTTCAGGCCCACTCAACAGTATTTTCTCCGCTGTTTTAAGACCCTTCTTTGATCCATACAGTATTAGCACATCGCCTTTCCGAAGCACCATATCAGGCGCCGGTTCCTCAGCACGGATACCACCGCGCCTGATAGCCGTCACAACAACACCTATCTCCTTGAGATTATAATCAGCCAGACTGTTTCCCACTGCCTGAGCTTCAGGATCCAGGGTTACTGTTTTCAGATGTTCGCGAGCAACATGCAAATTTTCCAGTGACCTGACATCCTCGCCATGAAAAACCTCCCGCAACATCTGAAAACGCTGGTCATGGACGTCCTGAACCTGACGCACGATACGGGAAACAGGCACCCGAAGCAGGTACAACAAATGCGAGGCAATCATCACACTCACTTCAAAAGTATCCGGTATCACTTCTGTCGCCCCAGCCTTCATCAAGCGATCAAGATTGGATTCGTCCTTGGAGCGCACTAACAATGGGATATCCGGTCGAATCTGACGCGCCTGTTGCATAATTTTCAATGTCGTATGGATGTCATCAAAGGTAATCACCATCACCATGGCCCGCTCAATGCCTGCTGATCGCAATATTTCAGGGCGAGCCGCATCACCATAATTGACACGTTCTCCAGCTGCCCTGGCATCACGCACACGTGTAGGATCCAGGTCAAGGGCCAGATATTCCTGGTGCTCATTTTCCAGAAACCGGGTTAGGTTCTGCCCGATACGGCCATATCCACAAATAATTGTGTGCTGCTTGAGCGGCTTCGCCTGCTCTTCGACTTCCCGGGCAAAGGTTGCCCGCTGGCGTACATAGCCCTTGCCACATATTCTCTTGGCAATCAAACCATTGTACTGGATCAACAATGGGGCAAGCGCCATGCTGAGAATGACCGCGGCGAGGAGTAACTGGGTCGTCATGTTATCCAGTATTTGTGCGCTGAACGCCAGT
>QIGV01000124.1 GCA_003230085.1 Gammaproteobacteria bacterium | reverse complement strand
AAGACGAATGCCAGCGACTTGTTATATTTTGTTTTACCCATTTCTCTATAAATTGTGTGATGCCACAAAAGGGTTTTTTACTCCTTCTCCTAATGGGAGAAGGCTGGGATGAGGGGATATAAAATAGGATTTGCTCGCTTTTACCCCCTCACCCTAGCCCTCTCCCGCAGGGAGAGGGAACGTTATCGATACCCACCTCAGAACTTCAGCAGTACAGAACCCCAGGTGAAACCGCCACCAAAAGCTTCCAGCAACAGCGTTTGCCCTTCTTTAATACGCCCGTCGCGCACGGCATGATCCAATGCCAGTGGGATAGATGCGGCCGAGGTATTGCCATGTTCACCAACGGTCACAACAACTTTTTCCATCGGCATACCGAGTTTTTTTGCAGTGGCTGCGATTATTCGTATATTGGCCTGGTGGGGTACAAGCCAATCGATATCATTCTTACTCATCTGATTTGCCGCCAGGGTTTCGTCTACTATTTTTTCAAGTGTGTTTACGGCAACCCTGAACACCTCGCTGCCTTGCATATGGATGTAGGCCTTGCCAGCCCTCACCTGATCATACCCTTGGGAAATGCCCTCGGGTACCATCAACAATTCCTGGTACTTACCATCGGCATGGAGATGGGAAGACAAAATCCCGGGTTCGTCACTTGCTTGCAGGATAACTGCACCGGCGCCGTCCCCAAACAAGACACAGGTACTGCGATCCTGCCAATCGATGATGCGTGACAAGGTATCTGCGCCAACAACCAGAACGCACCGCGCTGCACCATTGCGTACAAATTGATCAGCGACACCCAGTGCGTAAACAAAACCTGAACATACTGCCTGAATATCAAATGCGGCACAGCCGTGAATCTGCAGGCACGCTTGCAGCAGGCATGCCACACTAGGGAAAACTTTGTCTGGTGTAGTCGTCGCTACGATAATCAGATCAATCTCTGTAGCATCGATGTGCGCCGCCGCAATTGCCTTGCGCGCAGCGGCTTCTGCAAGATTGCATGTGGTCTCACCTTCTGACGCGATATGGCGTTTACGTATTCCTGTTCGATCAAATATCCACTCGTCCGAGGTATCCACCATTTTCACAATATCGGCATTGGTCAGGATTTTTTCCGGAAGATACCCTCCAGTGCCGGTAATGCGTGAATAGCTCATGCGTTATCTCTGGCCATAAACAGGGCCTCCAACTGACTGCCTATCAACTGGGGAACATCTTTTTCAACTTCCTGGATAGCTTCACGAATTGCCGTCGCAAAAGAAAGAACATCAGCACTACCGTGGCTCTTGATAACGATTCCCTGTAAGCCTATAAAACTGGCGCCATTATATTTGCGCGGATCGATTCTGCCCTTCAAAGCGTTCAGCACCGGGCTGGAAATTGCTGCGGCCATTTTGGTCAGCGGATTACGGGTAAATTCCTCTTTCATAAAATGTGAAATCATACGCGCCACACCCTCGCTGGTTTTCAAAGCGACATTCCCGACAAATCCATCACAGACGACTACATCCACAGTGCCTTTATAGACGTCGTCACCCTCAACAAAACCGGCATAGTTGATATCGCTCTCCTCAAGCATGCGCGCAGCTTCCTTGACCCGCTCATTTCCCTTCATCTCCTCTTCACCAATATTCAACAAGCCAACAGTCGGGCGCTGGATGTTGTCCACCGCGCTGGTTAGCACCGAACCCATAATGGCGAACTGGAATAATTGCTCCGCACTGGAGTCCACATTTGCCCCCAGATCGAGCATGTGAGTGTGCCCTTTGATGGACGGAATCGTGGAGACAATCGCAGGGCGCTCCACCCCAGGCAAGGTCTTCAGTACAAACCTTGAAATTGCCATCAAGGCACCGGTATTCCCAGCGCTGACACAGGCAGATGCTGTACCCTGTTTAACAAGATTGACCGCAACCCGGATGGAGGAGTCCTTCTTATTACGTAGCGCAGAAGAAGGTGATTCATCCATCGCCACCTGTTCTGAAGCATGCTGTATGATCAAGCGGCTGCTATTATCGTACCGGTGGTTGCGTAATTCCTGCTCCAGGTTACCCTGGTCACCAATCAGAATCAGCTTTAGATCATGCTTATCTTTAAGAACAGACAGTGCCGCAGGAACAGTGACATGAGGGCCATGATCTCCCCCCATGGCATCCACGGCTATAGTCTGAGTCAATAGCTTATTCGCTATCGCGTACGATTACCTGGCGGCCTTTATAATAGCCATCTTCGGTAATATGATGACGTCGATGTGTCTCACCTGAATTTGAATCAATCGACAGTGTCGGTCCCGTGAGTGAGTCATGGGACCGACGCATGTCGCGTTTGGACGTAGACTTTTTAGTTTTTTGTACAGCCATTTTGGGTACTCCTGTAATGGATAGTGTTTATTGGATTCATATAAATTGAGGTAATCATCCTGAGCTGAGATCAGTGGATTATATCTTTTTCAGGATTTCATCAAGTCGGACAGGTGAGCAAAAGGCCGACGTGTTTCACTGGAATGATCTGGCGGCTGGTCACACACATCTTCCAGTGTAACAGCACAGGAACCTTGTGAGTGAACTGGCACGATCGGCAACGCAAGCAATAATTCATCTTCAACCATCTCAGTGAGGTCCAAACTGTCTGCTTCAATAAGCAGTGGCTCAAAACAATCAGGTAATAAGCGCACATTATCAGCATTACCCATTACCATTCCCAGTGCCAGCTTAAGGTTCACCGGATATGACATCGGCTCCATACATCGCTGACAGCCCAGCTGTAATACCGCTGACAAACTGCCCTTAATAAATTTGGTGTTGCTTGTATCAACGCCAAATTCCAGCTGTACGCCAATCATACCCTTCGAACTCTCCAACCGTGGCGCAAGACGTATCATACCGACTAGCGGCAACTCGCCATCCAACTTAGCGCCGGCGCCTGCCAATCTGTACGGATCGACTGTTTTTGGCAGTTGGTTTGACATAGCCGGCCATGATAGGCAAAGTTGCCCTTTCTGTCAAAGAATCTCAAAAATAATTATAACATTCCAGTGACTTAGGGCTGACGCTAAAATGAATGACCCTCAAGGGGCAGCGAGGTTCCTGAGAGAGAGGGCGTTAACGGGGCAGCATTGATATGACTAGGAAGAATACTGGCCCTGCAATCATTCTAGCCTCTGGCTCTCCGTACCGACGTACCCTGCTATCCCGCCTGAATCTGGAGTTTACGGTCGCTGCCCCTGATATAGAGGAGACCCCACAGATTGGTGAGAAAGCGTCAAACCTGGCGTTGCGGCTAGCTGAGAGTAAAGCCCGCGCTGCAGCCAAATCTTACAGCAATGTGCTGGTCATCGGATCTGACCAGGTGGCTGTCCTGGATCGTCAGTTGATCGGAAAACCAGGCTGCTATGAAAAAGCCCTGGCGATGTTACAGCAGGCCTCAGGGTCATCTATGACTTTTTATACGGCCATTTGCCTTTTGAATGCTGGTAATGGCAAAGCACAACTGGATGTGGTGCCATGCACTGTGACTTTCAGGGAGCTGAGTCAAGGCATGATCGACAGTTATCTACGCATGGAACAACCTTATGATTGCGCTGGAGCGTTTAAATCGGAAGGCCTTGGTATCGCTTTGCTGGATAAAATCATTACGGATGATCCTACGTCCCTGGTCGGTTTGCCATTGATTCGTCTCAGCAAGATGCTGGCTCAAGAAGGGGTTGATGTTTTTAGCGGTAATTGAAATTCCTACGATCAGACCTGTTTATTCTCGAAGACATCAGCGTTTCGAAAAGTGTACAGCACTTAATATTTTTCAATAAGTCCCCTCTCCCCAGGGAGAGGGGGCTTAAGTAAGTGCCACCTGGTACTGTGTTCTTTATCAGAGCCTTACTGAAGACCACCCTTGAACATGGACGATATCGCCTGGGCAACCCCCGATCCGAGCCTTTCCACTAGCTTTTCGAAGTATGGCCGGTGGTCGGTGTAGTCCACAATTTTTTCTGCGCCAATGATCTCCCGCGCGACATAACTGCTGCTGCCCAGACCATCAATCAAGCCAAGTTCAACACTCTGCTCCCCGGTCCAAATGAGACCACTGAATAGATCGTCATTTTCTTGCAGGCGATCACCACGGCCCTTTTTGACCGTCTCTATGAATTGTTGATGTATATTGCCCAGCATTGTCTGGATATGCATCTGATCTTCCTCCTTAAGCGGTGAAAAAGGGTCCATGAAACCCTTGTTCTTGCCAGCGGTGATCAGCCGCCGCTCCACGCCTAGTTTTTCCATCGCATCAACAAAGCCAAAACTGTTCATGAGCACGCCGATGGACCCGACCAGACTGGCCTTGTCGGCATAGATTTCATCTGCGGCGACGGCGATATAATACCCCCCTGATGCGCAGATATCCGTCACTACGGCATACAGAGGGATATCCGGGTATTCATCCCGCAGGCGGGTAATTTCATCATTGACATAGCCTGCCTGTACCGGACTGCCGCCGGGGCTGTTGATCCTGACGATGACACCAACCGTATTCTTGTTTTTGAATGCCGCACGCAGCCCACTGACAATCGTATCGGCATTGGCATCCTGGTCATCCGCAATGACACCCCGTATGTCAACCAGCGCGGTATGCTTGTCCTTGGTGATGCCATCATCTCCCCAGTCACCCGGCATGAAAACAATGAAAATTGCAATCAGGTAGGCAAGCGTTGCCGTCTTGAAAAAAATGCCCCAGCGCCGGGAACGGCGCTGTTCTTTAAGCGAAGCAAAGGCGAGCTGTTCGATGAGGTCATGCTCCCAGCCAGGCTTACTCCCCGCGCGCGCAGAATTTCCTGCGGTTGGTTGCCTCGGTATTGAAGCACGTCCCGATGGCGGCGCATTCCTCAACCAGGGATCCTGACGGTTATCATCTGTCATGACATTTTTGTCCTTTGATATTTCGATATGACGTCAGGTTGACGCCTTTTGTTTGGTCTTGTCAATCCCTGCGCGCTGTCCAGCCAGCTGATGATATCCCGGATATCATCCAGGCACTCAAGCGGTCCATGTTGTAGCAAACGGGAACGTTCATGTACACCATAGCTTACCGCAAGCGCGTGGGCACCGGCATTTTGCGCCATCAGCATATCGTATTCCGTGTCACCAATCATTAAGGTCTGCTCAGGCGAGGTATCCAGTAGTGTCATAATTTCAAGCAGCATCTGTGGGTGCGGTTTCGAAAAACACTCATCGGCACAGCGGCTAGCGACAAATAAGTCCCCGCATCCCGAATCATGTAGAGAGCGATCCAGACCTCGGCGCGCCTTACCTGTCGCTATGGCGAGCATATG
>QIGV01000087.1 GCA_003230085.1 Gammaproteobacteria bacterium | reverse complement strand
GCCAGTATTTTGCAGCCCGTGATGACATCAGGGGTTACCGCCTGGCAGCGGATGGTAACTTTGATGCGCTTGAACAGGTTGTCAGACAGCCTCGGTGAGTCGCTGCAAGAAACCCAAATTATTCTGTGTAACATGCAATCTATAAGCTCTTGATATTACGTTAAAGAGGTTGTTTTGCAGTGTATTTATCCTGTCTTTCAAGAACAGGAAAACAATAATTAACAGATAATATCTGCACCCCGCAGGATGACTTGTTGCTGGTTATTCAGGCGACAAATTTAACTTGACACTGCGCCCATTTCATCGATAGCCTCCCTCCAAAAGCCCTGACAAAAACTAAGACAATACTCAGATCGGGGAACATTGGGGAGCCATCGTGAGAATAAGATCCATGCTGCGGTTTGCTTGTCATCCAGTTGATATTGATAGTTGGGGTGGAGGCATTACGCCCTTCTGCGATGCCATCAGCAATACCTTTCCTACCGATACTGCCCAAGTTCCAATGCGGATCAGTTAGCACAAAAAACCCCTCCAACGGATCGTCAAATCGTTTGTTACATTGGGTACATTTGCAAGCACAAAGAAAAATTGAAGTCGCTGAATGACGGATTTCGGCTTTGGAGATAGAAGCAAGTTGCCTTCACCTGCGGCAAAGTGGCGTATATCGGGAAGTGAGGAGGGCAAGGATGCTTTACGAATCATTACGGAAAAATAGTGGCTACCATCCGGCTTCTATCAAGCCGGCACAGTTCTTCCTGTTTTAAACCGGAGTGGACCGGCTAGGACAATGACCGCATCAAATATTTACGCTGGTATTAGGGGGAGGGGGCAAGATGACAAGAAAATCAGAAAAAGTAGTCCAGGAGAATTCACCTCGTATAACCAAGGCTGATTGCTTCTTGCATTTTACCTATGTGTCATGTGGAGTGAGTTTGTTCACGAATTATGCATTAGGCAACTTCATAAACATTCGAACTCGTAACAGACAATGTAAAATTCAACAACGCAGGCCTGACCTCGAAATTCATGAGGTAAGAAAAGTAAGTAAGTTGAAAGGGATAAGCATGGAAGATAAATGCCCCACTGATCACAGCAGCTTCTACATCTTTGTTGTCATCCTATTTTCTCTCCTGATCGCCGGTTGTGGAGGAGGTGGTGGAAGCAGCGGCAATTCACCAGCAGAGTTGGAGAATACCGGAGCCACAGTGACCCCGCAGGCGCTTGGGCTGGAAAAGCTTCGCCTGAGCTTCAATGGCACGATGAAGCCTGGGGAGGAGGTGGTCATTGCACTGAGCTCAAGCGGCAACATGTCTGATGTTCAATGGCAGCTTATTGAACAGCCGGAGGGTTCTGGCGTAGTGCTGACGGTGTTGTCGGATAGTTTTTCCGCAAGCGTAGCACCTCAGATCCCCGGGGAATATCTCATCAGCGTGTCGGCCGTTGTCGATGGCGAAGCTGCGGAGCTCACAAGCAACTTTCTGGTGTTCCCGGTATTTCCTTATGATACGAGCAAGATTGTCAGCGATACGCCTGGAGTGGATCCGGATGACGTGGATGGTATTGTCGCGAACCAAGTCTATATAGCATCCGCGACTATGAGCGAAGAGGAATTACGCCTGTTGATTTCAGGTTATCCAAGGTTTTATGTAATCGGCTATGACTCAGCGTTGGGTCTGCTGGTCGAGTTCGATGAGACGGATCTGATGACGCTGGAAGATATCGAGCGCCTACGGCTGGATAAAGGAGTGGACAGCGTGTTTAAACGCGTGCATAGAGGAAAGAATGTGCCACGGCTACTGGGGCATATTTCATTGCCTTGTGATAAGCCGGACTGCGAAGGGATGACAGAAGAAGAATTTTATAAAGATGGGAACTGGTATTTTAAAAAAATAAATGCGAAGGAAGCATGGGAATACACTACCGGCGCGAAGCCATTTCTAATCGGGGTTGTAGATACACACTTTCAGCTAAAGCACGATGATTTGAATAATTATAAGGTGTTTATGACACCTGGATTCGACGATGATAATGAAACATGCACCATTGTACCTGATGACCTGAAATGTAGTTACCATGGTAACTCTGTTATAAGTGTTATTGCCGCTCACACGAACAATAATAAGGGTGTTTCAGGAATAAACTGGAATGCCCGTATAATGGCAGCAAATTTTAATACTAGTATATTTAAGGGGCCATATAAAGCCTTGGTAGCCGTGCTATCGAGAGAGTACGGGGAATACTCGGCTCCGCTAGTAAATAACTCGTGGGTAATGGCTGGATATGTAAGTAAGGCGTTCAATCCTGATCCAGGTGGCTGCAAGTTGTGGGATGTATCATGTACTAGCGCAAAGGAACGAAGAAAAGACGCAAGGACTAAAACTAAAAATTTTAGACAATTGGCCGCAGAGAAATACCGGAATAAGCTTTTCATATGGGGAGCGGGGAACGGTATTGCAAATTCAATTCGTGAGGACGTGCTTAAAAAATCCAATAATGATTGGCAACATTACGGTGTTGATGCGATATATGAGAATGGAGCGATTCACTATGACGATGACGGCAACTTCTCACGACTGAACAATGTAATTGTAGTGGCGGCCTTGAAGGAATCCGGGAAGCTGGCGTGCTATAGTGCATTTGGAGAGTCCGTGGATATCGCTGCGCCAACTGATATCAATGCTGCTGCTGATATTGTAAGTGGCGATAGCAGATATTTTTTAGGTGGGGAATTTAATGGGACATCCGCAGCCGCGCCGGTTGTTACCGGTGCTGCATCCTTGATCTATTCCGTTAATCCTACTTTTACAGCCCAGCAAGTTAAGGATATATTGATCAGCACTGCTAAATCCGAGAAGGTCATAGAGCGGTATGCGACTTGTGATGATCAAGATGTGACGTCTGATTATCGAAAAAAAAGAAAGCTATATCACTCAATCCCTGTACTAAACATGGGGGCGGCTGTCAAGGAGGCAGTGAGAAGGGCGAGCGCGATGATCACACTGGGTTATGAGGTTCCTGACCCGTTTGTCCGAGCTGTTCAGGTTGAGGTGAGGGATGTAGATGACAAATGGATGTTGGAAGAAGTGATGTATAACTTGGAGACAAGCGCTGACCAAAAAGAATGGCGTGTGGAAAAAAGTATTTCAGCGAATAACACTCAAGAGGTGGATATTTACCTGACACCCGAGATGCAAGCGTACAAACGCATCATAGCCTTCGTGACTCTTAAGCATAAGCAGACCGGAGCTGTGGTAGATACGGCAGCGGAGCTGAAACTGGAACTTAATGAAGTCAACTTCGTGACGCAAGACACAACTTCCCTCGCATCCATTGAGGGCGCTATGGTTAAGCTGAAGCGTCTATATTTTCTTGCATGGGACAACGCAGTTGGTTACACCGATCTGGATGGCACGTTGAAAGCATGGCTAAAGCCTGGAAACTACTGGATCGGCGCCACCAGAGATGGTTACGAAAGTTTCGCGCGGCACTTCATGGTGCCCTCTGAAGGAACTGTAAATCTTCAGATGACGGCAATGGAGTATTCGGGAACTGGATCGATCGGAGGGTATGTCAGGACACCGGAGGGGAAGCCGTTGGTGGGCGCAACTGTGAGGATATCCGGAGGTGAACAGACCAATGGCTATTTTGCCTCAGCCGATACCGATGAGAACGGTTACTACGAGATAACGAATATCAAGAAGATGGACAGCAATGGCAGCGCTATTGCATCGTTTATACTGGCCGCAATCAAGTCTGGTTATGTTGAGCAAATACGCGAGAAAATGATTGTTTTAAACGGAATGCAGCGTATGGAGAATTTTGTGCTTGGTCAGCGTGATGAGTCATCTCTGGTGATGTACACGGATGATTTCGAGGTAAGCTCTGACGGATGGGTGGCAGCGGGGTTCTGGAATAGGCGCAACCTCACAACAGCCAACATATTTAATACATTCGTTGAGAATGGCTATACGTCATTAGCTCCGGATGAAGAGGGTTCCAGGGCATATCTTCCAAATGCGTACGAAGGAGACTATGTCTGGTGGTACGGTCAGGATGATACGGGATCATTTATTGGGGCGCAGAATGCAAATGACGTGATTCTCAGTGGTGGGACGTCTATTTCTGAGAACTCTGGTTCATTGACCTCACCGGTAATAGATCTGACATTAACTCAAGCACCAATATTGAATTTCAGCACCTGGTGGGAGATAGAATCAGTTAATCCGAATGAGAGCGGCTTTGACATAATGGAAATACAGGTTGCTGTTGATGGTGAAAACTTCTCAACTCTTAAAAAGCTGAATCCGTACACGGACCCTAATGAGCTGAACAGGGGCTCGAAATCATTTTCATCAGGTGGATATAATCGAAAACCTGTATGGGTTAAGGAACAAGTCGACCTTAGCGGATACACTGGACAAACCATTCAGCTTCGGTTCAACTTCCGGACAGTTGACAATCTCTACAATGGCTTTCGTGGGTGGATAATAGATGATCTTTCAATTATCGAGGGCGCTGTTGGGGGTTAGTCTGGATCCTGAATATTAGCGGCTTCCTTATCTGTGGGTGGTACCGATATCGGAGGATGTACATCTGTAGTGCTTACGATTGAGGCAAAAGGTGAAGATTCAATTTTGAAATGTAATGAATAGCGGGAAGACTTAAGAAAATCGACCACTGCTATCCCTGTTAACTAATCAGGCCAAGATCAAAAGAACCCATATGTAAATAAGATTACCTGAGTAGCCAAATATCGCGGTAGTGTATTCATTTCCGGATAGTGGGTCGGTGTGTGTACCGGGAAAGAAATCACGAATTGATAGCGACGAGAAGTTAACCCAGCTATATTTAGGCCTATCTCAAGGCTTAGACTGATTCTGGTGAATTGCTATACTGACCCTGAATCAATCGAGAGCAGGATGCCAGCGGTTTATGTCGAGCACACATCAAATTCCAGCTTCCCGGATTGAGATCAGTCTGAAAGACCAGCGGCTTGATATGATCCGTCAGCATGCACAGATCAGCAGCTGGTCTGTGTCGACTGCACGAAATGGTGTTGGTGAACAATCGGGCAGTGAACAGACACCGCGTGGCTGGCATCGTATCCGCGCTATGATCGGGGCTGAATGCCCACCCGGGACAGTATTCGTCGGTCGACGTCCGACCGGTGAAATATGGACCGCTGAACTGGCAGCAGCCCAGCCGGAACGGGACTGGATTCTCACCCGCATCCTCTGGTTGACAGGAACCGAGCCGGGCCTGAACCGGGGCGGCGATATCGATACCCTGCGTCGTTTCATCTATATCCACGGTTGCCCGGACAGCGAGCCTGTGGGTGAACCCGTGTCTCACGGTTGTATTCGTATGCGTAATACTGATGTGATTGCCCTGTTTGATGCAGTAA
>QIGV01000158.1 GCA_003230085.1 Gammaproteobacteria bacterium | reverse complement strand
AAATTACCGCCACAGTAATAGAGCAGCACAGGCGTCTGCCACCGGGTACAGGTGTAGGATTTGCCGCACAGGGAATAGGCTTTTATGAATTACTTGCTGAAAACTATAAAAATTTTCTCGGCGAGACGGCTAAGGCAACTATCGGTAATCTGGACTGGCTAAAGCTAAAAGTTGGCCCTCTACAGTACACTGTCTATCTGGGAATTTTCTTTTTTGCCCTGTTCTATTATTTTTTCAGCCTATCGGCATATCTGATAAAACGATACAGGAATGTAACCGTAAATGACGAACGTACCAGGCCGTTAATATTCGAATCACTGCTGCTGTTGATGATAGTTTTTCAAATAACCATGTATACCTGGACCAATATCAATAATGATATTCAGATACAGGGAAAATACATCATCCCTATTTTTCTTCCCATCCTGCTTTTATTCTTTTCGGGAATATACCGATTGCCAGAACTGAGCGCCATTTCGATCAGGAAATTGTCCACATCAGGCTTCTCCGTAAACACTTCTGATCTTTCTAAACTTGGTATATTTCTAGCGGGTTTTGTTTTTGTTGTTTATGTACACTGGGAAGCATGGGTGAATTATGTTATCCCTTTTTACACCCCCCCCGCCTATGACATTAGGCTTGGGGAATTTCAAACTATCCCGCTAAACCTGGATTTGCACCAACGTGCAGATAGCCTTGATATACGTAAAACTGAACAGGGAATTCAGTATCTTTCCACGGGCAAAGACCCAAAAGTCATTTTCAAAAATGATGTATGCAGGAAAATCTCGACTACGTCGATGTTATATCTTGAATTTTATGCAAAGGAAGCGGATACCCTCCAGTTCTTCATCGATGAAAGTAGCGGTTTTTCGGCTAAGGTTTCATCCACTGCGACTTACAAACAGGGAGACAACACCCTTTTGCTCCCAATTTCAGCTAATCAGTGTCAACGTCTGCGTTTCGACCCCTTTATCGGCGAGGGTGTATTCATCCTGAAGAAGCTAAAGATAGCACCCATGACGATTGTGCCGAGACGGAAGAATTAATAGAGCTACCCTTCAGTCTAGCTTCTTTCTTTTATTCAGGAAGAATGTCTTTAACAAGCTTGAACATTCTTGTTGTAATACACCTGTCGTAACAGTGACGCGATGGTTTAAATGTGGAGAATTCAATATATTAAACACGCTACCTGCCGATCCCGTGCGTGGATCAAGTGTTGCGATAATGACGCGCTTGACTCTTGCATGCACAATAGCACCTGCACACATTGGACACGGTTCAAGCGTGATATAGAGTGAGGTATCAGGTAAACGATAATTATTGAGCTGTTTTGCAGCACCGCGTAGGGCGAGTATTTCTGCGTGGGCGGTAGGGTCATCTGCTGATATGGGCTGGTTCCATCCCTCACCCACACATTGGCCGTCAGCATTAACCAGCACCGCACCAACCGGTACTTCTTCGTGCACCGCTGCAATTTTTGCCAGATCACAGGCTTTCTTCATCCAGTGGAGATCAATATCGTCAATCTCTTCTGGAAACATCTTCCCACTCGATTGTAAACAAGCCATGTAAAGCCAGTAATGGCGCGGGTTTTACGGTGGTCATAATCGTCAATACCATGAAAAATACCATGTTCAGAATTTGTTGCTAATCGCCCGAAAAGGTTGCCGACAGAACGCTGCCACGTAATACTCTAGGCCACCTTCCGGGTTTTGACTTCCAAGTTTATGCCTTCCTGCTCCTGAAGGTAACCGATGACTGCGAACAGGCTGCTCGCCTGGGTCATAATCCATCATCTGCTACTTTACGCAGCTTTCACCTTCACGGTTTTTCCGATCCGGGCCAGCATGTTGACCAGCCTGTCGATGGTGAACTTGTTGACCTTGCCGCGCATCAGATCACTGATTCTCGGCTGGTGAACACCGAACACCTCTGCCGCTTCCTTCTGGCCAATCCCCGCATCCTCGATATATTGACGCAATGCAATCATTAATTCTGAACGAATCTTCAGATTTTGCACCATCACTGGATTATCCTCCAGCGCCTCAAATACATTGCGATAGCCTTTTGAAATCGTCATTTCTGTTTCCTCTGTTCTACCAGCGTCTTGTACCTTGCTTTAGCCAACTCGATATCTGCCTTGCGTATTTTCCGTGTCTTCTTTTGGAAAGCATGCAACACGTAAACGGCCTCTTCGAACCTGGCGACATAGATCACCCGGTAGATACCTGCCGCATCCTTAATCCGGATTTCAACAGCCCCGGCTCCAACACTATTCATCGGCTTCCAGTCGCCTGGCTGCAACCCAGCCTGAATATTACTGAGTTCAAAACCGGCCTCCCGACGTGCGCCTGCCGGAAAATGTTTGAGATCGTCCAATGAGCCACCCACAAAGCGCACGTCCTTCATATGCTTAATTATATAAGACTTTATATATATATCAAGTTTTATATATTCTAATGCCCCTCTGGGCTGCCCTGAGGGGAGTCCAGAATGTCTGGCGTTTTGAAAGAAATCTACCTATTGATTTCTTTCAAAATGAGGACGAAACCCATGGCCCGACTATCAACAATAAGGAGGAGATCACACCAATGGCCTTTCAGAAGCCCCCTGTGTCAGGATAGTTGTCACTGGCGCCAAGCATACTCATGGCCGAAAGAAATGGAATGCGACCGCCAGGGATGGCGGGAGTGCCGGATTCGCAGGAGCTCAAATCCGGCCGCTGACCTTGTACACGATCGAACCGGCGCAGCAACAGCACCGGCTTGTTCACGACATGTTCAATTCGCCAGTCGGGCACGGGGATACCGGCCTTCGCTGCAAGGCGGAGCGCAACCGCCTCCCACAGAACCGTATTGATCTCATCATCCTTGTGCGGAAACTTGACAATGGCAGGTTGCCCATCCCGGTCCCGAACAGACGCCTTGGGTCGCGCACCACCCAATGACGAGCCGGGCGCCAGCAGCAGGCGCAGATCCTCGTCGCTATCCGTGTCACCCACGACATGCTCCGCCGCTGACAGCAATCGGGGCAGATCGACCAGCGGCGGGAAAGGTGCTCGCGGTCACTGCCACAGTGAATGCAAACAGCACGGCGGATGGCAGCGCAATTTATCGAAGACCCGGGATAATTCCTCGAACCCGATCGTCGCGTTGATAGTGTCACGCAGCGCCGTGACAGGCACGGTTGACTTACCGGATCTTTAGGCATATGCTTAAACATATGCCTAAACTGGAGGATACTCGAATGGCCACCCATGAACGTCATGTACGCCTCTTTCGCAACGGGCGCAACCAGGCGCTGCGCATCCCCCGCGAGTTCGAGCTGGAGGGCGAGGAAGCGCTCATTCGCAAGGAGGGAGACCGCCTGATCGTGGAGCCGATCCGCAAAGGTAGGCTGCTGAAGCTGCTGGCCTCCCTCGAGCCCCTGGAGGAACCCTTCCCCGACGTGGATGATGATCTGCCTCCACTGAATGACATGCCGCTGTGAGCGGATCGTTTGCGTATTTGCTGGATACCAACATCCTGTCCGATCTGGTCCGCCATCCGCAGGGCATGGTGACAGCACGGATCACAAAGGCAGGCGAGTACAGCATCTGCACCAGCATCGTCGCAGCCGCAGAACTCCGCTACGGCGCTGCCAAGTCAAACTCAGCAAAACTCGCGGACCGCGTCGATCTGATCCTCTCCGCACTGGAAATCCTGCCGCTGGAAGTGCCCGCCGACCACCAGTATGCAGCGTTACGCCATCACCTGACGCGCCAGGGAACACCCATCGGGCCAAACGATCTGCTGATTGCCGCGCATGCCCTGGCAAGTGACCTTACGGTTGTGACCGCAAATGTAGGGGAGTTCTCCCGGGTATCGGGGCTGAAAGTGGAGAACTGGTTACAGGAATAGCCTGCGACGCCCGCCCAAAACGCATTCCAGCCGGCATCCACGGCACATAACGCCAAACCGGCGTGTATCGTTTGATACGATGGCCAAAATGCGACTGCTTCCTGGGTCGCCATAACGGAGATGCCCCGCGCCAGCAAGGAAAACAAGGACACTTTAAATACGTTTTTACCGCGCCACCGAAAAAGTTTGTGAAGACAGTATCATTATCGACGAAATCAATGATCAATAAACCGACAGGCAAACCATCGCTTGTCTGACAACACGTTGTAATTGATCATTTTATGAACTGACACCAGATTGCATTTCTCTTGCTTGATGTTGCCAGTCATTACCAGCCATTGCCTGTCAATACCGGCTACTCCCATTCGATTGTTAATAAACCTGGTGAATATTGCAAATACAATTGCTTGGAATTGACTTGTAGAGTAAATACCATGAGAGACGCTGTTTTCACAGTGTCTTAACGTAGATGCACATATTTTGAAAGAAATTCGCATTTCTATTCCCTTCAAAAAATAGCAGCATCCGTGTACAAGATACTGCTCGTGGCGGTAGCAGTCACCCAGCCAGTCTGTCAGGATTGTTACAACATATCGGGGACTGTGCATATATCCCGATGTATTGTAACGTTCCTGTATTATGTCTACCCAAACCACGCGGACTGACAAAATCCTGGAGCTGGTCAGGGAGACGGGCGTGCTGCGTCCGTGCGATCTGGATCCCTCCACAACGCCGGCACTCGGCCTTTTCGACCTCACCGCCGACACCAAACCCAAATATCCTGTCGATGACGCGAAAATCATGAAACCCTAACCAGCACAGGATACGGCCGAGTAATGGTGGTAGCTGTGACATTACATGAGCCCCCTGAAGTAATGGTGCATGTTGCCTTGGCTTCGTTCAAGACAAACGCGGCGGTTCACTTTACTCTTCGATAATAAGCTTATTGCTGATCTCATCGGGATTATCGTGAGTCCCCGGGAAGTCTTTTGCCAGAACTTCGCCGCATTCGTGCACGGCAGCACAGAATCCCTCGGTGAGATCATCTGATTTAATCCTGCCAATCATGTCGGTCACTATCCCCTGCCAGGTATCCCTGGAAACTTTCGCGTTGATGCCTGTATCAGCGAGGATTTCCACGCGGCGCTCCAGCAGGGAGGCCATGATGAGAATTCCCGTGCGATCTTTTGTCACGTGCAAATCGCGTGAAAAAAATGCCTGTAGCGCCCGTTGGTGAACCTCTTCGTCAATCTTGGAACTGAGCATGAATAGCCGAAGAATAGCGCCAAAAGTGCCCAACCCGTAACCGATATAAAGCCCCGGAATCTGCACCCAGAGAATCCACGCCGGATCGAAATCGTCGAGAAAGAAATAGCAGAGGAAGCCAAAGAAAAAGGCTGTAACGATGGCCAGCCGCCAGCGAGCGCCCGGGTAATCATCACTCTGGGCAACAATCATCGGTACGATTTCACCCGTTGTTTGCTTTTCTGCTTCGAGTACGGCCTGTGAAATTCTGTCGCGATCGG
>QIGV01000199.1 GCA_003230085.1 Gammaproteobacteria bacterium | reverse complement strand
ACGCCACTGGCTACTGACAGCAGCTTCCATCACTTGTACCCGTTGGAACCGGGCTGGCTGCGTGGCAGGCAATACGCCCTTCTTCACCAGTGCACTTTTACCGGCATACATGGCTTGGGCTCCAAAATCTTGTTCCGTTGCGTACTCCGCGATACTTTTCCCTGATGCTTCGCAGGCCTGGATGTGTTTCAGCCAATGACGCTGACGTTCTGTCAGCACCGGTATCATCTTCTGCATTGCGCTTTACTCCTGGTTCCTTGCGGGAGTAAAGTTTGATGGCAATGGGATTATGAAAACAGGGCGTCGTTCATGTGGCGTTTACGGTTAGCTCTATTCATCCTTCCAATAATCAACCAAATTTAATTTGTGTCACTTAAAAATACCACTCGGAATCGGTGGTCGAAACATGACTTCTTACAGCTTTACCGGTCTAATGTTTATAGGCTTTTTATAAATATGGCTACTAAAAAAACCTCCACATTTGTCCCTGACATCACACTCATTACATTCGGGTTCATACACATTTTTCCAGTCACTGATAGCCTTTTTCATAAACGGCCAAAGTGCTTTAGGCATCAGGCACAATTGTAAGTTATAAACTGATGTGCTTATGTTCCTCACTGACAGAAATTCTACCGCTTCGGTAAGTTGGCTCGAATAGCTATCAGGTTCAACCCACAACAAATCCTTATTTGCCCTTGCGAACCCAACCATTTCAAGTCCCATAAATGCGACTTGCGAAACGAATGGCAGATACCTGGAGACAAATTGTGCGAGATTGAGGAGTCGATCTTTAGTAACATTATGAAGTACGATCCTAATTTCTATCGGTATACTAAATCGACTGAGATTGATTAGGCCTCGGACTGTCTCGTCCAAAGCGTTGTCCGACTGAACGACATAATTGTGAATTTCAGGCGCATCGCTATAGATCGGGATCCCGATCATCAAATCGTGATGTCTAACTTCGGCAAGTTTCCTTGCGTATTCGAGATCCCCAAAGGCCCTTCCATTACTCAGTACATGAAGCGCTGTTTCTGGTAGGTAACTTTCTGCCAATCTTACCAGATTGATAAAATCATCGCCTAAGAGTGTTGGTTCTCCTCCCGTAAATCCTATTTCATCCGAACCTCGGGATGCGAGCCGCAACACATCCTTAGTGTTCTCGACAAGATAGGAATCATCCTGAGTTTTCGGTGGTTGCGAACACATAAGACAATAATGGTTACATTGCTCAGTGAGGAGAATGAAATTATGTTGAGACTGTTTTCTATAGAGAACTCTCACACGTTTTGAATCATTCGAAACTCGAATTATGTCCCCGTCCGTCAAGTGAGACATTTCAGAATTCAGACAAAGCAATGGTACATCAGGGGCATCATATTCCTGGCTTTGATCATTGAAGGTTATGTACCCCCAAAACCCACTTGGCACTTCTCTACCACTCAAAATGAAAACTTCCGATTTCCTAAGCGGGAGCGGCATATTTTGGTTATTACTAAGCCGAATTACCTTATCCTTCCCAATCTTAGGCAGGGTCGAAAGCAAGATTTTGCCATTAAGTGGAATCATAAGCCCATGCTTCTAAAATTCTCCTGTAGCTATCGTTTTCAAGCAGTTCAAAAACATGCCCAATAACACCCATTTGACGCTTGCAAAATGGTGAATAAATCTTGTTCCCCATAAAATCGCCTTGCAATACATGGTGGCGGGTTGGCTCAGATCCGCAGTATGGTAGGTAGGCGCACTGCTCACAGCTGCTGCTGGTGTACCCAAATGACTCACCCACTTGTGCCTTCAGTTGGTCTGAGCAAATCAGATCTAAAAAAGAATCTTGTTTTAAATCACCAATGCATAAAGACTTGTCACCCATTTCAGCTAACATCCGCCCTTCATCAGATGAATAAACTTTTCCATCATAATTGTAGAGAAATGCTGAAAATCCAGCACCAGTAGGGTGCTGTAAATCAACATAACCAGTGTAGCTCGGTTTTAGAATACGCTTGGCAACCAATGCAGTGTAGAATTCTATAAACGGGTGGCCGGACATATTAATATCTAGTATGTAGTAAAGCACTTTCTTGTACTCTTCGAGCCACTCTTCTATCGAATAACTCTCGGCCCATTTTGTTTTCACCGCATATCCATACGGGCTCAACGGGCGTAAAAATACTCCTTCAAACCCCTGAGCCAAGTATTCATCAACAATTTCTCTGAACTGCAAAAGGCTATTCGGGCTAGTCGTCATCAATGCTGATACTTTTTCTCGGCCAAGATAGTCTCTGCACAGGTTTATTCCTTTAATGGTTTTTTCGTAGCTATTCTTTCCCGGCCTAGGTCGATTACCGTTATGGAGAGCCTTTGGCCCGTCCAAAGATGTTGAAATATTGATCCCGAATTGCTTGCAGAACTCTAGGATTTCTTCACTAATCATCGCTAGATTTGTTGCAATTACAAAATCTAGATTCCGTTTGTAATTTTCGTTTAGTTTGTGGGCGCGCCGCACTATGTATTTCAATAAGTCAAAATTTAGCAATGGCTCTCCACCCTGAAACTCGATCTTTATGTACTTGGACGGGGAACTAAACACAACATCTAAAGCTTTGTCCGCAGTTGACTCGGTCATGTCGAAAACATCGTTAGAGTCAATATTCTGACGAGAAACCTGGCAATATGGGCAAGAGTGATCACAACGTAGTGAAATTACAAACATATGGAGCGACGTCAAATGAAACACATGGGCCATTTTTGTACGAAGCTTAATGGAGGTTAGTGCAATATTATTTTTTGACAATGAGTCAAATATGAACCCTTTCGATCTCAAGTCCAAGTAGAGATCAGAACCCGCAACAAGCTCCCCATCCACCAAGGCTCTCAAATCAACTAAATCCAGTTCAGTGTAATCTCCTGCGAGCGTAACTACACGATATTTTCCACTGTTAAGTTTAAGGAAGTTGAATGGCAACAAAGAATAGGGTGACGTATTTTCAGCGCGGAATTCGGATTCCTCCCTGAATTTGGACACTTTATTATTTTATCTCGATGTTAGAAAAAGCCGCAGCAAAGATTAGATCTCTGATTGGTTTGGTTTCCGTTGAAATCTTGTCGCGAATAATTTGTTCGTACACTTCGTTTCGGATTCTTTGAATTGACTCATCAGCGAATTCTGCTTCCACTTCCCAATCGAGTAGCCAACTATTCTCATTAGACTTTATTTCGATGGAAAAAAAAGGGCCCATCCTGTGGGCCATTTTTACTAGGGAATCAAACTCATACTCGCTCTTCGACAAGTCTAGTTTAGCCATAGCTCCGGTCCAATGTGGTTCAGAAAACCTAAAGACCCGATGCGTGCGATGCGTGACTTGAGTGGCTTGAGTGGCTTGAGTGGGATGCGTGTTTAGCTTCGAAATCAGTTTCGAAGCCGTCCAAAAGAATGAATTCGTCTACAGCTGGTGTTGGTGTGGTCGAAATTTGAACCTCCACCCCAGCAGCTGTTTTCAGACTTGAGGCTTCCTGTCCGTCTGTCGAGGTATTCGCGGAAACACCTGCACTTGCCAGTAGCAGCGCCAACGATGCGGCAAATGGAGTTGTGTAGTCTTTTGCCATTTTTGTTCCTTAATTAGAACTAAGCCTAAATAATAGGCTTTAAATCGCAATAATTCAATCTACGTTCTATCATGTTGCCATATCTGCTTTTTTCATAAGATGTCCTATTCAAATTAGAGCCAAGTATCTTTGATATCTGAAATTACAGTCCAAAACCGCTTTTTACGCTTGATGGAACACTATGAGACAAGCTGCCACATATGCTTGAAACTAAAATAGTTTTAATATTTTTCTGATAGTTTCTTTACTTGTTGCAGCGCGGCTACAAACCCCTTGAGGCACGATCCACAGTAGTAATCAGCGCCTTGCCTTTATTGCGGGTCTCCTGCCATTCTTTTTCAGCATCCGAATCAGCCACGATGCCGGTGCCTGCCTGCACATGCAGCTTGCCTTCGTGAATAACAGCAGTACGAATGGCAATGGCCAGATCGATGTCATCATGCCAACTGATGTAGCCAACCGGAGTTTAGGAAGGATTAAAGCCCTTTTCCATGAAACTGACATGTATTGAAGTAGCGTTTTGTGTCAGCTTTTCACGTTTTTCAGTCAGATCACTGCGAAATCTCACAAAAGTGAGGTTACTGGTACTGGATTCAAGCCCGCATCCCCGTTATTTTAGCCGATTGCAGCTCCCAGGGCGACAGAAGCCGTGCCACCGCGTCCTGTAGGGAACAGCCTGTTTAGTGAAATACCGGTTTCACTCCGTCAAACAAATAACCCCGCTGCCGGCGGAGCCCTCGTCTCCGGCAACAGGCCTGTTGCGGTTGGAGTCACTTTTTTATCCAGATGAGCGAGTATCTTGCGGATCACAATGGGGTCTTCAATACAAGCAATGATTGTTAATTTGCATCCAATAGTGCACCACTAACCCCCCATATTTGCATCCAATATTGCCCCACGTGTAACCCTATTTCCTGCTGATGATAAAGCGGGAGCACACGAGGAGTGATAGACATGGATTTATTGAGTGTAATTCGACGATGGCATGTCCGTGACAAGCTGTCGATCCGAGATATTTCCAGGCGAACCGGGCTTTCCCGGCACACGATCCGTAAGTATCTGGCCAGCGGGATTGTTGAACCGAAGTATCCGCTACGCAGATCTGTCAGCAAGCTTGATCCTTTTGCCGGAACACTGTCTACCTGGCTAAAGCGTGAGGCTGGCCGCAACCGTAAGCGCCGGCGGAGCCTGAAGATGCTTCACCGTGATCTGGTGGTGCTGGGTTTTGAAGGATCCTACGACCGGGTGGCCGCCTTTGCGCGTGACTGGCGCCAACAGCAACGCGAAGCGGATAACCAGGCCAGTCGTGGCACCTATATACCGCTGATCTTCGCACCAGGTGAAGCCTTTCAGTTCGACTGGAGTGAAGACTGGGCACGGGTCGGTCCGCGGCAGATGAAGCTGCAGGTAGGTCATTTCAAGCTGTGCCACAGCCGGGCATTCATGCTCAGAGCCTATCCACTGCAGACGCATGAGATGCTGTTTGATGCACACAACCACTGCTTGCGGGCACTGGGCGGTATTCCGCGACGCGGCATCTACGACAACATGAAGACCGCAGTAGATAAAGTAGGGCGTGGCAAGCAGCGCCAGATCAATGCGCGCTTTCGCGCCATGGTCAGTCATTTCATGTTTGAGTCGGACTTTTGCAACCCGGCTGCTGGCTGGGAGAAAGGCCAGATAGAGAAGAACGTGCGTGATGCCCGGTATCGCATCTGGCACGATGCACCGGCATTTCGTGACCTGGCTGCACTGAATGAACGTGTGGCTGGAACAACGATGTAAGGAACTGTGGCACGAGATACGGCATCCGGAGCAGACCAACCGAACCATTGCTGAAGTCTATGCTGATGAACAACCCACCCTGATGGTGGTGCCACCGCCATTCGACGGTTTTATCGAACACGCCAAGCGGGTTTCACCGACCTGCCTGATTGTCTTTGAACGTAACCGATATAGTGTTCCGGCAGCACTGGCGAACCAGGTCATCAGTTTGCGCGTCTATGCCGACCGGCTGGTGATGGTTGCCAGAGCAGAAGTGATCGCTGAACATGAACGCATCTTCAGCCGTGATCACTCTAGTCCCGGCAAGACCAGCTATGACTGGCGGCATTACCTGGCAGTCGTTCAGAGGAAGCCGGGAGCACTGCGCAATGGCGCACCGTTTGCGACATTACCCAAGAGCTTCCGCACCTTGCAGTCTGTTTTACTCAAGCAGCCCGGCGGAGATCGGCAGATGGCTGATATTCTGGCACTGGTGCTGCAGCACGATGAGCGCCTCGTTGAACAAGCTGTGCGTGAGGCTATAGAGTCTGGCGTATTGACCAAGACCCACATCCTTAACCGCCTGGGCCACCTGTTGGATGAACCACGCCCCGCCAGGCTGCAACCGCCTCCGGCACTGGCCATTAACGCCGAACCAGTCGCCAACACCGAACGCTATGATCATCTGCGGGAGGTGCATCATGCCGACTGATGCCGTGGTAGTGAGTCTGAAGTCGCTCAAGCTGTTCGGTATGGCGGGTGCCGTTGCAGAACTTGCCGAACAGGGTGCACCAGCCTATCACCAGGCCACCGGCCTGCTGGACCAGTTGATAAAAGCCGAGGTTGCCGACCGCGAGGTCAGATCCATCAACTACCAGATGAAGGTTGCGCGCTTCCCGGCTCATCGTGACCTGTCTGGTTTTACATTCAATGACAGTGCGGTCAACGAAGCACTGGTCAGAACACTGCACCGCTGCAAGTTTCTGGATCAGACCGAGAATATCGTATTGATTGGTGGTCCCGGCACCGGCAAAACACATATCGCTACCGCTATCGGTGTGGAAGCTATCGTGCATCATCACCGACGAGTGAGATTCCTGTCGACCATTGAACTGGTCAACTTGCTTGAACAAGAAAAACTCAATGGCAATCAGGGCCGGCTGGCCAACCGCTTTGCCCATGCTGATCTCATCATTCTTGATGAACTTGGTTACCTGCCGTTCAGCCGGACTGGCGGTGCATTGTTGTTTCATCTGCTCAGTAAACTGTACGAAAGAACCAGTGTGATCATCACCACTAACCTGAGCTTTTCGGAATGGGGCAATGTGTTCGGTGACGCCAAACTGACCACTGCGCTTTTGGACCGGCTAACCCATCATTGCCATATTCTGGAAACCGGCAACGACAGTTATCGTTATAAAAACTCGACCATCAACAGAAAAAAGGAGAAGAAAGGCAGCAAAACACCCTAAATATGGGCCATAATCAGGCTCTCAGGGTGGGGCAATTTTCAATGCAAATCCTGGGGCAGTTTTGGGTGCAAATAAACACCATGCACTTCTTCCTGTGTTCTGTGCCCACAGAGCGCAGAAGGCTCCGAACAGGAATAAAAGTGGAGCAGAATTTCTTGCGATTTTTCCT
>QIGV01000004.1 GCA_003230085.1 Gammaproteobacteria bacterium | reverse complement strand
GGAGCAGATCTCCGGCCTCTCATATAACAAAGATTTTTTTGTAGGCTATAGCCCCGAGCGCATCAATCCAGGTGACAAAGAAAACCGTCTCACCACTATCGTCAAGGTAACATCAGGCTCAACGCCAGCATCTGCTACATTTATCGACGAATTGTACCTGGAAATTATCCAGGCAGGGACACACAAAGCCAGTAGCATCCGGGTCGCAGAAGCCGCCAAAGTCATTGAAAATACACAGCGGGATGTCAACATTGCCCTCATTAATGAGCTGGCGTTGATTTTTAATCGCCTTGGTATCGATACCCTGGAGGTACTGGAAGCCGCTGGCAGCAAATGGAATTTCCTGCCCTTTCGCCCAGGCCTGGTAGGCGGACACTGTATCGGTGTTGACCCGTATTATCTGACCCACAAAGCCACGGAGATCGGCTACCACCCGGAAGTCATCCTGGCGGGCAGGCGTATTAATGATGGCATGGGGGCCTATGTCGCCGAACAGGTCATCAAACTGATGACCCAGGCCAGAATCCAGGTTGTTGATGCGCGGATACTGATACTGGGTCTTGCTTTCAAGGAAAACTGCCCGGATTTACGTAACACCCGTGTTGTGGACATTGTCGAGGAACTTCAGGGCTACCATGCCCGGATTGATATATACGACCCATGGGTCAGCGCCGATGAGGCCACACGGGAATACCAGATACAACCTGTCACCGAGCCGGAAAAGGGCGCTTATGACGCAGTCATTCTTGCCGTGGCCCACCAACAGTTCTGCGATATGGGCGCTGAAGGTATGCGCGCATTGTGCAAACCCCAGGCGATATTATTCGATGTCAAATCGGTCATGCCGGCTGATAAAGTCGATGGACGCCTATAAAACGCGAGAGAAAAGGATTGTAATCTTTCTACAAATCACCGCATAACCTCAATTTCTAATAAAAGAAGACCCTCAGCATGAAAATATTAATTACAGGAACCGCAGGCTTTATCGGTTCAACTCTCGCCCTGCAGCTAATGGAACGTGGTGACGAAGTCATCGGGATTGATAATCTAAATGACTACTACGATGTCAATCTGAAAAAGGCTCGCCTGGACCGGCTCAAGAAAAACAGCAATTTCACCGAGGTACGAATCAGCCTGGAAGACCGTGATGCAATAAACCAGGCTTTTTCCACTCATCGTCCGCAAAAGGTTGTTAATCTTGCCGCCCAGGCCGGTGTGCGCTATTCGCTGGAAAATCCCCATGCTTATATCGATAGCAACGTGGTCGGTTTTACAAACATACTGGAAGGTTGCCGCCATCACGACGTCGAGCACCTGGTCTATGCGTCAAGCAGCTCTGTTTATGGTGCCAATACCAAAATGCCATTTTCAGTTCATGACAATGTGGATCACCCGGTCAGCCTTTATGCTGCCAGCAAAAAAGCCAATGAGCTGATGGCCCACACCTACAGCCATCTATTCGACCTGCCAACCACCGGCTTGCGTTTTTTTACAGTATACGGACCCTGGGGCCGCCCTGACATGGCACTGTTTATCTTCACTCGAAATATTCTGGAGGGGAAGCCTATCGATGTCTTTAATCATGGCAAATGTCAAAGAGATTTCACCTACATTGACGACATCGTTGAGGGTGTCATCAGAACATTAGATAAAACCCCTGCACCCGATCCTGCCTGGTCAGGCGATCACCCTGACTCCGCCACCAGCAAAGCACCCTATCGACTCTATAATATTGGCAATAACCAACCTGTTGAGCTCATGCGTTTTATTGAAATACTGGAAGATTGCCTGGGGATGAAGGCGGAAAAAAACCTGTTGCCATTGCAACCGGGCGATGTGCCCGCCACCTATGCCAATGTCGATGATCTGATCCGGGATGTGGGATTTAAACCGGCCACTGCCATTGAAGAGGGTATTGCCCGGTTTGTGGGATGGTATAAAGATTTCTATAAGATCTGAGATATACACAGTCTTAAATGCACACTCATTTAAGACACTAAACACGTCTATCGTAAAACAAAGTAAGCGCTGTCACCCAACTGTTCGAAACAGATGGGTGACAGCGATCATTTCCAGGCAATTGAGATTACCGTGGTGCATTTACCGGCTTATTGAGCAGTTCGTCAAATGTCAATATAGGCACTGATCGCCCAGATACTCCCACTGCCGGTATCACGATAAAATCATCTCCCGCAGTAAGTACAGGCAACCCGGTATCCGTATCGAGCTCGCTGATTATACCAGTACTGGAAACAGAGGAATTATCTCCCGGAGCTCCCACATTACCATCCGGCGCACCATTGGGAACGATTAGCTCCGGATGATCAAAAGGACCTGATTCATTGCGTACGCGATCATCCGTCAATGTAATCAAGAACTCTACCAGCATACTGATCTCGTCTGTAGTGAGGAACAGTTCAGTAATATCCGGATCCAGGAACTGCAGATTAAACTCATTAAAGTCTCCACCGCGATTATAGAATTCAACCACCTGCCTCAGTGTAGCTTGACCTCCGTTATGGAAATACGGGCCGGTCAATTCTACATTTCTGAGACCAGGCACCTTAAACGCCCCGCGTAAGGCCGTTTTAAATACCGGCGTGCCGGGTGGCTGCGCTTGCTGTGCCGCCAAGGTGAATGAGAGCGGATCACCAAACGGGCCGAAACCAGCGATCGACTCATCTTCATTAAACGGTCTGACACCAATATTGTAGAAACCCAGGTCATAGTTCACTGGATCGATCACCTCCATTTGCGCCAAAACCGGCAGTGTTGGCTCGGCGCCTGCAGGATCAGAGATCGTCAACGTATAGATGCCTACCGGGACAAACGTCGTATCGCCAACGACCTGACCGGGAGCTAGTGGCAATATCAATGGTAAGAAGTCAATTGCCAGGACCGTATTACAGCCACCGATACCATCACTGACCTGCGACAAGTCGACCGCTGCATCACCACCGATTCCTGCCGGCGGTAAGCCTGTGGTTTTGTTCAGAACGAAGGCTAATGCAAAGTCAGGCGTACATGTGCCATCAGGAATACCAGGGACTATGCCATCAAATACAGTAGCTCCCGTAGCGTCGGTGATGATAATAGCCTTGCCACGTGGATCGAAAGTGAGATCCAGATTGCCGGGTCCGGCTGGACCGGCAATCGGGAAATCAGCAAAGAGAATAGCACTCAATGACGCCCCTAAAGCGGCCTGCATGATTTCCACCGGTGCTTCCGCCGGTGCGCCAGGCGCATCGACGATTCCACCATTCGCGGCAGTAACAGACGCTAATGTAAGCTCGGAGCCACCGTGGCAATTAAAGCATAGCCCTTTGCCAAAGAAAATATTCATGCCGCCCTGCTCTCTTGCCGTTAGCGCCGTGCTGGTTGTCCCGGCAAGGGTGTCCGCTGCAAACTGATCAAAGGGCGTCTGATCTGATACCAGAGTTGCCTCGTATAACGCAACGGCTAATCCGAAGAACAAGGAGAAATTAATCTCCGAGAGAGTGTACTCATTGACCGCACCCGGTGTTGGGGTCATCACCTCAATCCAGGCACCAATTGGATTGTCGTTGGGGTCAAGCCCATTCAGCGTAGAGATTGGATCCCAGCTAAAGACCTTACTGGAATTCCAGTATTGCGACTGAAAAGCAGCCTGAATCAGGCTCGCATAGGATGTGGTTAAACCCGGTGAGCCCAGTAGATCGGCTGAAAGGCTGCCAAGCACGCTGTCAGTAGCATCTACCTTCTGCAGGCCTAAAGGTATAACACTCAACATCTTCTTTCCGATATCGGGGAAAGTGCGTCCATCGCTAGACATCTCAAAAGGACTACCGGGAGGGCCCACCGCCTGCGAGCAAAGACTACAAGTATCAATGCTTACAATTTGCGGGTTCACATTCCCGTTGATATCCACCGCAAGTATTTTACCGTTCGCGCTAGGATCCAGGTCGCCCCAGTTGTTGACGCCATTAAAAATTGCGCGGGCACGCCCATCCCAGAAATTAAGGTTATTAAAAACGGCGTTATGCGTGGTCGGTGTGTTGCGTGGTTCTACCCGCCTGACATTGGCCAAATCTATCGAGCTAACCACGGGCAACAGGAAGCCTTCCGGATCCAGCTTGGGATAACCCTGATCCAGGAACTCTCCAAGGACATCAGCCATTCCGGTAAAGATCCGCCGGGTAACACCCATTGATGAAACAACATCATCCGAGTCTTTAAGAACCGGAGAGAATCGATTCATCACATCAGTAAGGCTATGTGTCGGGTAATCGGGATGGCCCAATGTATAATTCGGATTCCCGTTACCAATGTTAAATACCCCATCTCCAGTACCGAGAAGACCGGGACTGACCTGGTTTTTGGTACGGAAATCCGCGCCGGCATGGAAATGACAACTGGCACAGGCCTGGATATTGTCACTGCCGACTTGCATATCCCAGAACAGGGCCTTACCCAATTGAATGGCAGCTGCCTTGCCCCCGACAGGTTCAATAAAGCTGAACAGATTGCTGGGTTCTGGCACTGGAATAGCACTCAGTGGCGGTGGCGTCACGCCCACCAATTCATTCACGAAATCAATCACTACAATATCAAAGGCTGACAATACTCCATCACCGGCGGTGAGCCGCAGGGTATAGACACCGGGCGTTAAAAAGGTCGCAGTGGTAACTGGCGACGCTGGATTATCAAATATTACCTGACCCGAGCCGAGTACTCCGACTTCTGGAACAAAGCTATCAACACTCCACAGAGATGAGACAGTGCCGCCCGGTGGCAAGCCGTCGTCTGTGACAGACCCATTTAAAGGCACACCCATTGAGGCAACCAGAATCGTCAAATCCGAACCAGCATTAACTACCGGAGGATTGTTGGTTAGAAGAATATTCCAATTAAAAGTCACGCTCGGTGAGACAGCGCCATCACTCACGATAACCTGTACCGTGTATGGAGTGCCGGTCGCTGCTGTATTGCTGATGGTGCCGCTGATCAGGCCTGTGGCAGAGTCAATGCCCAGCCCCGGTGGTAGACCGGTCGCCGAGTAGTCTAGTGTATCGCCGTCTACGTCGTTGGCCGCGATCTGAAAACCAACAATGGCGTCTCCTTCATTGGAGGACTGGTCCACAACAGGGGTGATCGTCGGTGCAACATTGACTGCCCCCACGGCCCAGTTGAAGGTCACACTCGGCGATGCGATGCCATCACTCACGGCAACCTGCACTGAATATGGGCTGCCAGTTGCCGCCGTATCACTGATAATACCGCTGATCAGCCCTGTTGAAGCGTCGATGTTCAATCCCGGTGGTAAATTGGTAGCTGAATAACTCAATGCATTGCCGTCTGCATCGCTAGCAATAACCTGCAGATTGACAGTATCACCTTCGTTGCTCGACTGACTCATAACTGCATTGATTAGTGGTGTAATATTACCGACCACAAACCTCACCCAGTTGATGCTGAATGAGCCTGTATTAAAGAAAAGGGTTAGAGTGTGAGCGCCTGCGGTGAGCGGAATACCGTTGACATTGATTGTTGTGAATTTCTGCCA
>QIGV01000056.1 GCA_003230085.1 Gammaproteobacteria bacterium | reverse complement strand
CTTTGACAAGTCAAGAGGACTTACCGCATACCACCAACTGTATCAACAATTACGCGGGCGCCGTTTTGATGTGCTGCTGCATATGCAGATGTCATTACGCGCCAGCATCGCCAGTATGTTAATCCCGGCCAATATCCGGCTGGGATTCGATCGTAAACGCGCCAATGATTTGCAATGGCTATTCACCAACAAACAGATTCCTTACCAGGAAAAACAGCATGTTCTCGACAGTTTTTTCAGTTTTATCGAAACCCTGGGAATACAGGACCGCATCATGGACTGGGATATTCCCATCAGCGAGGCCACACGCAATCAGATCAGGAATATGCTGCCGGATGCGCCTTATATTGTTATTAGCCCCTGCTCCAGCATGGCCTACCGCAACTGGACAATCGAAGGCTATGCCGCTGTCGCCGACTATATTACGGACAAATATCAGCGGCCGGTGATCCTCACCGGCGGCCCTTCCGCCATCGAAAAAGACTATGGCGAAAAAATTAGCGCGCTTTGCCGACACAGGCCCGTGAACCTGATCGGCAAAACATCACTGAAGGAACTGCTGGCGGTGATCGAGGGCGCAGAATTATTGATCGCTCCGGATTCAGGACCTGCGCACATGGCCACAGCCGTTAATACGCCCGTAATTGGCCTGTACGCCTGCACCAATCCAGACCGAGCACGTCCCTATCTATCAGCAGAATATGTGATCAACCGCTATCCGGAAGCGGTACAGGCCAAATACGGAAAACCTATCGCTGATATAGCATGGGGTAGCCGAGTGCGCGATCCCGGCACCATGGCGCGAATAACAAACACCGAGGTTGAAGCAATGCTAGATCAGATGCTCAAACAATAGAAGTCAGACCGGCTTTCTGATTACAAGCTCGATTGAGAACTCCCCCTCACTTGGCAGATCATCCCCGGGATTCACATAGTCCTCATCGCAGACCTTACAGTAAATCAACTCATGCTCAACCAGCACACGTTTTATCAATGGCAGTACACCAAGCGTGTCAGGCAACTCATCCCTGTCTGGCAAAAAGAAATGAGCATGATCATCGTTAAAACGGGATGGCAGATGCTCTTTTTTCTCATACAGATCGCGGTGTGGCAGATAGAGAATCAAAAACCCGCCAGGCTTCAGTACTCGCCACCAGTTATTCAACGCCAGTTCAACATTCGGTAAGTGCTCCAGCAAGTGACTTGAATAGACGAAACCAAAACTCTCATCATCAAGCCCATGCAGAAGCTGTGCATCACCATGCTCAAAATCCCAGCCACGCACGTTCGCTACAACTGGATCGCCACCATAACCAATATCCAGTCCATTACCCTTACAGTATTTCTCAAAAAAATCTTCACGCTCCCGGCGTTCCCTGGCTTTACTGCTTTCACCCGGCGCCGGTTTTCGCCCTAAAAATGGCAAACGTCCGAAGAGAATATAACGCACCTTTCTTACCCGATCTTTAATCGGCTTGTTTTTGCGCGCAGCCGGTATCGGCGCAAACAAATAGTAGCGAATACGCTTATATAGTTCCCCAATCATACAGTCTGGATCCTTTTAAAAAAAAAACAGTTTGACTAATCTAGTTGTTCATACAATGTATCAAATTTCTGCAAGGCATATTTCACAGGAATATCTGCCGTTCCATATGCTAAACCACACTCATCCAATAAATTTTTATCTTCAATAAAACAGGGCACATGCACGCAATCTTCTGGCTCAACATGCTCCGGACGTGTTTGAGTAAAAAGCACCAGGCTTGGACATTTGACGCCAAAGGCAAGATGCATAATCGAGGTATCGCCGGTAATAACAGCTCGACAGCGCTTAAGCACTGCTCCTACTCTATTCAGAGAAATTACGGGCAGCACCATATAATCGTCATTACCCGCCAGTGTTTTAAATTCATCGCTGAGCTGTTCCATACCCGGGTTGCTAAACACGATAATTTTTATCCCATAATCCGCATGAATCTCGTTTGCCAGTCGAACAAAATTTTCCACCGACCAGCGCTTCGCTTCGACCCCCGCGCCAAGATTTATAGCAACATAGTCAGTGGCTGGATCGGGTAGTATTTTCTTCGCATAAGCCACGGCTTCATCTGAACAATAGAATGAACTGCCACGTCGAATTTGATCGGTCTCCACGCCAAGCGGTTCCAGCTTCTTCCCCAGGGCTTTGGTCCAGTGACCACGAAATTCCGGGCATTTCACCAGCAGATTATTTGCCCTGCGCAGAGCAGGAGTGTGATCAAATCCCAGACGGATTCGCGCTGCCATCAGACGAGTAACAAGGGGACTGGAACCTCCTGAATACAGGTTCACACATAAATCAAACTTCCGCGAACGCAAATAGAGGGTACTTTTTATAAAAGTAATGAGATAACCTGAGAATGGTTTTTTTTTTCGGGAAAATATGACTCGCTCGAAAATATCGGGGTGATTCTGCAGGGCTACGCTTCCGGCAGGATCAACCACAACAGTGATTCTCGCCTGCGGAAACCGCCGTTTTAGCGCCTCGATGACCGGAACACGCAGCAACACATCACCCAACAGGCCCCAACAGAGTATGCAGATTTCATGGATATTCTCAAGGTCACTGCTGTCAATTTGGTAGCCATAATATTTTCCCATCAGCTCCATCCCACCTTCTGAATCTGCTATCCTGATTAGTACCTTAGAAATGATTTTCTGCGCATTTTGCAGAAAATTATTTCGTGAAGGTACTTATCTTGTGGTTTATCCAGGTTAGGGAACCTCTGAGTTAATTACAACATTGTCATTCCGGCGAATGCCAGAATCCAGTAACGCCTTGATACGTAACACATGGACTCCGGATCTCCGCTTCGCTGCGTCCGGAATGACGAATTAATCAGAGCTTCCTTAGTTTAAGGCATAACCCCGCCCATTGGGCGCAATACCGCCAGCCAGTTCACCAAACTGTGGCGTCTGATAAAGCGCCTCCGGCGTCAGGCCAGTTAAATCCAGGTCAGCAGCAACCGATTCATGTACAAAAAACAGGTTGGCGCCCGACAATTCAGTGTATACCAGCCGATAACCTTTGCGCGCCCCAAGCCGGTACAGCGCCAACAGGTTGGCGCCTTCCTCTGCCGTGCCACTCAACTCCCAGGCCTTATCCTGCGGTACAACATATTCCCTGTCCGGAGGAATGGATGCATTACATTCCACCAGGACGATCGTCGGCTGATAATCAGTCAAAGCCTGCCAGAGATAATAATCCGGCCCGTCTACATCAATTGACAGGATGTCAAAATCCTTCGGCACGCCAGCATCAGCAAACAATTGATTGATGTTTTCAGGACTAATGTAGGCCTGCACAGTGCGGACACGATCATTGTTCGCATAACGCGCCTGCAGCAACTTGAAGAAAGGTGGGTGTGGTTCAACCAAAACGGCATGCCAGCCGTGATCAACAATCAGATGCCGACTGTTACTCATACTTTTTCCATCATGCGCGCCGAACTCCACTACAAACCTGTGGCGTGGCGGTAATTTCTCCAGCAACACCTGGATAACACCATCTTCCCCATGTTGTGAATAAATACGCTTTTCGGCAGCTCCCAGTTCCCGCAACAAAGGCGCATGACTGTCACTCCAGCGTTGCGGCTGCCAGGTGAACCCACCATGGGTACCCTTGATGAAATAATCGGCATGGGCAGGATTAGTTGGCAGCACATGAAACATGCCCTGCTCGATCTTCACTTCACAATGGGGCGACCCAAAATAGGCCCGCCAGACGGGTAGGTCGCCGCGATCGACTTCCATTGTTTCACCACTGCTGGTCTGCAACTGTATCTTTTTATTACTGATACCGCTTACAGCCCACAGGGCCCTGAAGGGCGTTCTGAAATCCTGCTTCAGCCTGCGAAACTTGTGCCAACTAAATAGCGCCTTGAGTCGTCCTGGTCGCATGAATCAATCCAGCCTGCTGTTAAAAATACATAAAGAAATAAAACATATCCAAACGCTCCAGCAAAGTGTGCAGATGCAGTTAATACTCTCACCTTATTAAAATCAATGCGCTAAGCGTAGACCTTTACTATTCCTGCGATCCAGCACGCTAATTACACAACATCACTGATGAGCCCCCTTCAGGATCGGAATTGAGATCAAAATATCTCCCGATCTCATCAATGGGATGTTCCTCGGCATAGCCCGCTTCAAAAGTTATGTATTTACGGTACATGCCTGTCACCCGTTCCACAAACTCTTTCTTGCTAACCCCGGAACGCAAAATAGCATACGGCCAGAATTCCATCATCACCGGCACATTAGGGTGTTGACTCAGAAAATTATGTGCACCACTGAGAAAACGTGCTTCGTGCCCCTGAATATCCATCCATATCAATCGAATATTATCTCGCCTGATATCTGGATGCTGCTCAAGAAAATCATCAAATCGACTGGCCGGAACCCTGATCACACTTCGCTTATCTTCATCGTAATGACCTTCTGTCACCCGCTCACTGTGTCGAACCCGATGATCACCGAAATTTTTTCCACTCAATTCAAACAATAGTTCTGAATTTTCATCAGAAAGTGCCATATTGAATGCACGAAGCCGATTCTGCAGATGATTATTCCTGATATTTATTTCAAGCAATTGATAATTATCAGGTGACGGTTCAAAGGCAATCGCATTTTCAAACACATTTTCAAGCAAAAATGCAGAGGACGACATTCCCAGATAACCACCAACATCGACTACGGTGCCATCTGCATGCTCTGCCAAAAGACCTTTATCCCGAAGAAACTGCACCACCAGCATCATTTCATCAAATTCATGATTCCGGTGGACATGCAAAATACGACCGGTTGTCTTATCCTTGCTGTCAAAGGTCAACCTGCCATTACGGGTCAGCACTGTCGCCTGTCTGCGCGCAGGCAAATATACTACCAGCAACCAGAAAAGCTTGCGCAACAGGCGCTTGAGTCGACCGGGGTGATAATCTACTGTTCTATGATTTCTTGTCATGTTTCTTCCAGATAAGAAGACATCCTGTGCAAATAAAATTTAATCCATTCAGAAATACCCGTAAAAGCATATGCATTATGATAAATTAGGAGTATACCATTAGCACAGTAAAGCGTGTAATCCAACAGCGCCAGGCAAAGTTTGAGGCACAGAAACAAGCAATAATATTCTCGCTTATGCAGCGCATCAGAAATTACATCACCTGAGCGAATAAATTACGATACCATTTTTCTGATAAGCCACGGAGGACACATTATCAGGAACATCTTTTTCATATCGAGCAGCATATCTTTTTGGCTGACCCTTGTTTTCACCTTCAATGTAATTCTCATAAACATCAATATAGTCGGCCATTGCTACCACAGAAATCCTTAATCTCTCGGGCGCCTGACGAATATAATCATCAACTACCAGTTGTACCCGAATATCCTTGCCTGCATGCTGTTTTATTTTTTCTCTTACTGTTTCCATTTTTTTGAAGCTATTAATGAAATATTCATCCCCTTCAATCTGATTCGACAGGTGCGTAAAAAAGGCAAGCACAAGATAGAT
>QIGV01000040.1 GCA_003230085.1 Gammaproteobacteria bacterium | reverse complement strand
AAATCGGTGATGCAATCGAATGCCATATGAAAGTAATCGGTATGATTCCGGCAGATGAGCTGGATGATTGTGTGCGCGAACACCTGCAGGCTAAGCGTGCTGAATACGATTCCATGACAGTTGGGGCAGAAAATAAGACAGACGATACTCAGTTATCAGAAGAACAGGTGATTAGCGATTTTCCACCGGATGCGCAGCTATGCCAAAAATGCCATAGCAAGGCGGTCATTAAAATGGACGGCTGCATGACCTGCCTGAATTGCGGCGAGTCTAAATGTGGCTAAAGAATAAGCTGAACCGCCAAGACGCAAAGGCCGCAAAAGAACTTTGCGCCTTAGCGTCTTGGCGGTTCAACCTCGTCAAATAGGCTTGACCCCGTTGGCTCACTATTCAAGGTATTATGACTTTATACATAGTCAAAAATGTTGGTGCTGCTGACTTTGAAAATGATCGCTTGTGTACCATCCAGGAATTGAGAAAGCTGATCGATAGTAGTGAGTTCTTCGAGTTTCATAATCGTCTTCATCATTAGTTGATGATGAACGACTTTTAACCAGATTTGGTAATTTCAGACTCATTTCATGCTGGAAACAAGCGTTTTCTTCAGTCTCATTCCATATTGGACAAGGTTCCGGCTTGTTCGATTCCATCTGCTGGGGTAGTCTTACTCCCCCATTAGAAGACATTAGAAGACAATTATAAAGTTTTCTGTTTTTTTAGATCTATAATTTTTTGCAGAGTAGTTTATGGCCGTCAGAAATCGGATACACCGAAGCGAACTCGCTGTACCTGGAATTAATCCCCGCATGCTTGAAAAAGCGCCTACTGCTGGCGCCGATCTTGTATTCCTCGATCTTGAAGACGCAGTCGCTCCCGATGATAAGGAGCAGGCACGGAAGAATGTGATTTCCGCCCTGAATTCCTACAATTGGTCGCAGTGTTCGGTGTCCGTGCGTATCAATGGACTGGATACCCATTATTGTTATCGGGATATCGTTGATGTGGTTGAGCAGGCGGGCGATAAGCTGGATACGATTCTGATACCCAAGGTTGGGACGCCGTCAGATATTTTATATGTCACGACAATGCTGGAACAGATCGAAGCAGCAATGAATCTTCAGCCGATAAACATCCATGTACTGATTGAAACAGCTTTGGGCATGGCCAATGTCGAGCAAATCGCACAAACCTGTCCGGAAAGAATGGAAGCGATGGTATTCGGCGTAGCGGATTATGCCGCCTCCACCCAGGCACGTACAACCCAGATGGGGGGTGCGAATCCCGATTACGCCATACTGACCGATGCGGATGAGAACGGTGAGCGACAACGCCATTGGGGGGATCAATGGCATTATGCGCTTTCACGTATGGTGGTGGCCTGTCGCGCCTATGGCCTGCGGCCTATCGATGGCCCGTTTGGCGATATTACAGATACCGACGGTTATCTATCGGTTGCGCGGTCGGTGGCGGCCCTCGGAATCGAGGGCAAATGGGCGATACATCCCTCCCAGATTGCATTAGCCAATGAGGTGTTCACACCACCAGAACAGGAGGTTGATCAGGCACGTCGTATATTAAAGGCAATGGAGCAAGCAGCAACAGAGGGCAAGGGAGCGGTCACACTTGACGGCCGATTGATCGATGCCGCATCAATCCGGCAAGCCCGTGTGCTTGTGGACAAGTCAGACCTTATTGCATCGAGATAAAGAATTATTGATTTGCGCCAATATGCCAGTATAGAAGAGGCGCTTATAAACGCGAGAGATCAGTTTGAATATTCACGAATATCAGACAAAGGAACTGCTAAAAAATTATGACGTGACGGTTCCGGCGGGACGTGTTGCCCATACCATCAGTCATGCCGGTTCCGTTGCCGAAGATATAGGCGGTTCACGCTGGGTGGTGAAAGCGCAAATCCATGCTGGCGGCCGCGGCAAGGGTGGCGGGATAAAACTCGCTGATTCAATCGAGGAAGTTCAGAAGTTATCGGATCAGATGATAGGTTCCAGGCTGGTGACACACCAGACTGACAATACTGGGCATCTGGTTCAACGTGTATTGGTTGAACAAGCCTTTAACATCGAAAAAGAGTTTTATCTGGGACTGATAATTAATCGTTCTTCCCAACGCATCACCCTGATTGCCTCGTCATCCGGCGGCATGGATATTGAGGAGGTAGCCCGCGAGACCCCGGAAAAAGTAATCAAGGAAATCGTCGATCCCGCTGTAGGTCTTCATGAGTTTCAATGCCGCAAGGTATGCGCACGTATTGGTCTGGTAGATAAACATATGCAGGCTGGTGTGAAGTTAATGAAACGCTTTTACAGGTGTTTTCGTGACAAGGATGCCTTGCTTGCAGAAATTAACCCATTAGCACTGGTTGAAGGCGATAGACTGGTAGCACTGGATGCAAAAATGACCTTTGACGACAATGCTCTTTTTCGTCATCCCGACATTACCGACCTTCGTGATTTTGATGAAGAAGACTCCAAAGAGATAGAGGCTTCGGGGCACGGGTTAAATTATATCGCCCTTGATGGAAATGTTGGCTGTATCGTAAATGGCGCCGGACTGGCCATGGCGACAATGGATTCAATCGCACTACATGGGGGGCGTCCGGCTAATTTCCTTGATGTCGGAGGAGGCGCGTCCCCGGAAAAAATTGCAAACGCATTTCGTATCGTGCTCGAAGACCCGAGTGTCAAAGGAATCCTGCTGAATATTTTTGCCGGAATCAATCGCTGTGACTGGATAGCAAATGGGATAGTACAGGCCATACGCGACCAGGAGATCAGGGTGCCAGTTGTAGTGAGATTGGCGGGCACAAACGTCGAACAGGGCTGGGTCATACTGGAGGAATCGGGTCTGGAATATATTAAGGCAACGAAACTCGATACTGCGGCGAAAAAGATAATCGAAGTGATTAACGAAAAAGAACAATGAGTGTATTTGTCGGAAAAAATTCAAAAGTTATTTTCCAGGGATTTACCGGGCAACATGCCTCGTTTCACGCCGAGGAAGCTATTAAGGGTGGGACGAAGGTGGTGGGCGGTGTTACGCCGGGTAAGGGCGGCAGCACCCACCTTGGATTGCCGGTGTTTCATACCATGGAAGCCGCGATGCAGGAAACCGGTGCCGATGTTTCCGCTATTTTTGTGCCGCCCGCCTTTGCCGCAGATGCCATTATGGAGGCCATCGACGCCCACATTAAAATCATCGTGGTCATTGCCGACGGTATACCGGTTCAGGACATGGTGCGTGTAAAGCGTTATCTCATCGGCCATGAGGCCATTATTATCGGTCCAAATACACCCGGTATTATCACGCCCGGTGAATGCAAGGTAGGCATTATGCCGTCACACATCTATAAACCCGGCCATATTGGTGTGGTGTCGCGCTCGGGGACGTTGAATTACGAGGCGGTTGAACAAATGACCGAGCGAGACTTGGGGCAGTCCACCAGTGTTGGTATTGGTGGCGATCCCGTTAATGGTTGTGATTTTATTACCGTGTTGAATGCCTTCGAGAAGGATCCGGAAACGGATGCGGTGGTTATGATCGGTGAGATCGGGGGCCCTCAGGAGGTGGATGCCGCCCTATGGGCACAGACAAACATGAGCAAGCCGATTATCAGTTTTGTCGCTGGAATTTCAGCGCCCCCGGGCCGCAGAATGGGTCATGCCGGGGCATTAATTTCAGGTGATGCCGATACAGCCGAGGTAAAAATGAATCGTATGGAAGAACTCGGCATGCATGTCGTGCGTAATCCCGCCGATATTGGCGAGACTGTTGAGCAAGTATTGTCGCAATTAAAATCAAAAAGCACGAAACAGGCAGTAACGGTTTAACTTCTCCGGGGTTGTGTCCACGCAGCTTGCTGCGAATGCCGTCATTACGGCATAATTGATTAGAGGTTCCTTAACTATGCACCCAACTGTTTCTGGGCGGCGGCAATGGCTACTCCCGTATTAATATCTGCCCTGATTTCACTGAGTATCGCCTCCAGTGCACTCAGACAAAGCATGATGTTTTCGGCTCGACTGCTGTAGCCCATTAATCCGATACGCCAAACTTTGCCTGCCAGGGTACCCAGACCGGCACCGATCTCCAGGTTAAATTCCTTCAATAGTCGGGTGCGCACCTGCGCCTCATCAACACCCTGTGGAATGGTCACCGAGTTTAATTGCGGTAAGCGGAATTTTTCCTCGACAATGAATTCGAGACCCATGGCTTCTAAACCGGCACGCAAGGCCAGGTGGTTATTCATATGACGTTGCCATGCATTTTCCAGACCCTCTTGCTGCAACATCAGCAGTGATTCGTGCAGGGCGTACAGGGCATTGATGGGCGCGGTGTGATGATAGGTGCGTTTGCCGCTTCCCCAGTAACCCATGACCAGATTCAGATCGAGAAACCAGCTCTGCACCCGGGTTTTACGATTCTTGATGATTTCAACGGCTCGCTCGCTCATGGTGACGGGTGAGAGTCCTGGCGTGCAGGACAGGCATTTCTGAGTGCCTGAATACACGGCATCCGCGCCCCAGTCATCCACACGTAATTCGCTGCCTGCCAGTGAGGTCACGGTATCGACAATGGTCACACAATCGTGTTTGTGAGCGATTTCACACAGGTTTTTTATATCCGATGCTGCACCGGTTGAGGTTTCGGCGTGAACAAAGGCGACAGCCCGGGCATCGGTATTGGCCTTCAGGGTGTCTTCCACTTTTTGCGGGTCAACAGGCTTACCCCACTCGTCCTCGACCATAATCGCGATTCCACCGAGTCGTTCAACATTTTCTTTCATGCGTCCGCCGAAGACTCCGTTCTGGCAGACGACAACCTTGTCTCCCGGTTCAATCATATTGACAAAACAGGTTTCCATGCCGGCAGAACCCGGTGCCGAAACCGGGATGGTTAATTCGTTTTTGGTCTGAAAGGCATATTGCAGCAGGCTCTTAACCTCGTCCATCATTGATACAAACTCGGGATCAAGATGACCAATGGTAGGCAGGCCCAGCGCTGATAATACGCGCGGATGTACATCTGACGGACCGGGGCCCATCAAGGTTCTTGGTGTGGGATTGAAACTTGATGTCATTATCGTTACCTGGATTTTTTATTGTACTGGTATTTTATTGTACTGTATTGTAGGAATCGCTAGATTCGTTTGCAAGTTAATCCGGGCGGGAGTAATGATCATTTACACGCGCACCCTGTCATTCCCGCGAACGCCTAATGAAACGGCACTGCGTTACCTGTGAATTATGGACGATTGCGTACGCGAGCACCTGCAGGCTAAGCGTGCTGAATACGATTCTATGACTGTTGGGGCAGAAGGCAAGACAAATGATACACAGTCATCGGAAGAGCAGGCCGCCAGTGATTTCCCACCGGATGCTCAGCTATGCACGAAATGCGCTACCAGGGCAGTCATTAAAATGGACGGCTGTATGACTTGCCTGAATTGCGGCGAGTCTAAGTGTGGGTGAAGGCAGGGGACAGGGAAAGGTAAAAGGAGAAAGAGGAAAGATTTGGGACTAACTATAACTAAAAGAACGGCTGTAGATTTTCTTTAACCGCATAGCGTAAATCTCGGGTGGCTTGCCCCCGAGCTGGATAGTGTAAACTGGGTGTTTTCCCAGTTTGCATTATCCAGTTTATG
>QIGV01000058.1 GCA_003230085.1 Gammaproteobacteria bacterium | reverse complement strand
TAGTTGGTTTGCGACCTGTCACAAAAATTTTTTCCAGAAAGCAAATAAGTAAAAGAAATTGTGTCGTCTTAGTGTCATCAAAAGCAAATCAGTAACGGCTGAAAATTAGATAATCTATAGCAATTATGTGAAGCTGTTAAACAGCTTTTGCTTTGTAGAAGGTCGCATACAACACCGGTACCACCACCATGGTCAGCATTGTTGCAAACATCAAGCCTGCAATAATAGTGACAGCCATCGACACAAAGAAGGCGTCGAACAATAGTGGAATCATCCCTAACGCTGTGGTTAAAGCTGCCATCGCAACCGGCCTGATGCGGCTGACGCTGGAATCTACAATAGCAGATCCTAATTCTTTGCCCTCGCCACTTTGCAAATTGATTTCATCAATCAACACAATAGCATTTTTAATTAGCATACCCATTAGGCTGAGAAAACCTAGTATTGCCATGAACCCAAATGGCTGGCCGGATGACAGTAAACCCAGCGTGACACCAATTAGGGAGAGAGGCACTACCAGCCAGATGATCAATGGCTGGCGTAACGAATTAAAGAGCATGACGGTAATCAGCACCATTATCAACACGAACACCGGAATATTTGCCATCAAGCCCGCCTGGGCATTTCCGGAATTCTCATATTCTCCGCCCCATTCCAGCTCATAGCCTGCGGGTAGGACGATGGCTTCAATCTGCGGTCGTACCCGAGCAAAAAGCTCAGTGGCTGGTCCCGCGATCGGATCGGCAAATACGGTAATGGTTCGTTTGCGATCACGCCGCATAATAATCTCATCTTCAGATGTGGTTTCAAATTTAGCCACTATCTGACGCAGCGGGATCATAGCCCCGGCTACATCACTCCAGATTTGCAGGTTGTTCATACTGTCGATATTAGACCGGTTCACTTCCTCAGCACGTAGAATAATTGGTATTAGTAAATCACCTTCACGATACAGACCAACCCGTCTTCCCTGAAAACCTTCTTGTAATGCGAAAGCAATATCCTGTCTGGAAATGCCATTCAAATTAGCTGGTTCTTCTGCAAGGGTTGCCCGCACCATTTTGACGCGCTGCCGCCAGTCGGTACGAATAGCTTTGGAATCGGTATCAGCATACAGAATAGTTTTTACCTGGTTTGCGAGCCCGCGTAATACATTTGTATCAGGACCACTTAGACGCGCCTGTATCAAGCCGGTACTACCCGGCCCTAATTGAAATTTGGAGGTATAACCCAACACATCCGGGTAATATTCCTGCAAGTGTTTTTCGATGCTTACCATCAGATTACTCATCTTTTCCGGGTCATCCACATCAACCAACAGTTGCGTGTAAGCACTGTTCTTTTTTTCCGGTGAGTAAGTTAATAAGAAACGTAGGCCGCCCTGCCCAATCAGTGAGGTGATATGGGTTACACCCTCCTGTTTTTTTATATAACTCTCGACTGACGAGACCAATTTTTGTGTATCATTGATATGCGTTCCCTGCGGCAACCATAAATCAACCATGAACTGGGGACGATTTGAAGCCGGAAAAAAACTTCGTTCGACAGACTGAAAACCCCACATGGCACCGACGAATAACGTTACCACCACAACAAATGTTACGACCTTCATTCGAATACAGATATTCAGTAGTCCCTTGTATAAGGTGTAAAATCTGCCGGCATAAGGATCTTTTGCCTCAGTTCCCTTTTCTGGCGGCTTTAGGAACATAACACACAACAAAGGAGTAACCGTCACTGCGGTTACCCAACTTAACAGAAGTGATACCAATACCACTTGGAACAATGAGCGGCAGAACTCACCGGTGGAGTCCTGCGATGTACCTATAGCAGCAAAAGCCAGGATGGCAATGATTGTTGCACCGAGCAGAGGTATGGCAGTCTGTTTGACTACTGCAATAGCTGCCTGCTTAGTGTCTTCACCTTTTTCTATCCTGACCAGCACCCCATCAACCACTACGATGGCATTATCAACCAACATCCCCAACGCGATAATCAGTGCACCAAGTGAGATACGTTCCAGCGCAACTTGCATGGGAGAGAGAAAAATAAAGGAAGCAGCTATGGTCAACAGCAACATAAATCCAATTAACAAACCACTTCGCATTCCCATGAAAAATAGTAGCACCACGACAACAATCGCCACAGCTTCAAGCAAGCTGACCACAAAACTCTTAATGGCGATTTCCACAGAATCAGATTGCACAGATACCAAACCGACACCCATTCCGACCGGTATTTGGGCAGTCAGTTCAGAAAAACGTTTCTTAAGTGCTGCACCCATAGAAATTACATTACTACCGGCTAGTGCCGATACTCCAAGTCCGATGCCAGGCATGCCATCGTAGTAGATCATATTCTCTGGCGGCTGAACATAATCGCGCCAAATACGGGCGACATCACGCAGATAAATCTGATTAGAGTCACCACTACTGCCAACTGAATTCTGCTGGGAAAGCACAATGCTACCGAACTGTTCAACAGTATTAATCCCGGCAGTCGGGTTCATAGTAATAAACTCGGTACCTACTTTAACCCGACCCGAGTTGGTTACAAAGTTTTTCTGCTGCAATTCATTAACAATGACATCGGGCGAAAGACCAAGTTGAGACATCCGATCCCGATTCAGTTCCACATAAATTGCTTCCGTCCGCTCGCCATAGGTGTCGATCTTAGCCACACCCGGTACCAGCAATAATTCACGGCGCAAAAGGTCCACTGTATCCTTGATTTCCGCATAGCTGTAGCCGTCACCCGTAATTGCAACGAAAATACCATAGACATCACCATAATCGTCCAACACCAATGGGGTATCCACGCCTGACGGCAGTTCACGTTGTGCATCACTAATTTTGCGCCGCAATTCATCCCATACTTGCGGTAGCGTAGTTTTGTCATATTTATCTTTAATCGTTACGGTCATGGTAGAGAGGCCCCGATCAGATTTGGACTCTACATACTTGACCTGGCCCATTTTTTGAACGGCCTGTTCCAACCGGTCAGTAACCTCTTCTTCAACTTCAGCAGCACTAGCTCCAGGGTAAGATGTAACCACCAGAGCTTCCTTGATAGTGAATTCTGGATCTTCCAGCCTGCTCAGCCCATTGTAAGCGATTGATCCAGCACCCAGCATAACAACGGTCAATACCAGTGTAATTACACGACGTTCGATCCAAAATTGAGCAATATTCATGGAATCGTACCAGTTGGTTTACTTAGCGGATGAACCTTCATCCCTTCTCGCAGATGGTGTACACCAGAGATCGCGATGCGATCGCCTGGCTTAAGTCCATTTAGGATCCGCACTTTTGTACCGGACATCTCACCTAGCTCTACTTTTATACGTGATACCTGCATTGTTTTTGGATCAACGTTCCAGATGTAGGCGTTAGATTGTTCGTCGACAGCTGTCGCAACCACCGGTATCATGAAACCGGATCTCACTTGTTCTTTCTTTTCTTCAGATTTAACGTGAAGGATCACTTTTGCCGTCATACCAGGCAAGATCGTCAGGTCTGTCGGGTTCGCAAAGGAAAAAGTGGCTGGGTAGGTACGGGATACCGGATCAGCCGTACTGTCAATTTCTTTATATTTTGCGGGGAAACGTTGGCCAGGCAACATGCTGATTTCGACCTCAGGCTGCAACATCTTAGTTAGCTCCTCAATGCTAAGGCCGGGTGGACTGGTTGCAATATCCCGCTCCGGGACCGCTACATCGATTTCCAGGCTCGAGATATTGTGGAGCCTAAGAATTTTCATCTTAGCCTTCACATTCTGAAAATTATCTGCAGGAATTTCTGCAATTTGGCCACTAAAGGGGGCCTTCAGGGAAGTATCCTCCAGTGCCTTCTGTGCTTTTCTCAGCCGCTCTTCAGCAACCTGGAAATTTCGCAGAGCAGTATCCACCTCAGCCTGCGAGCCGGCATTTTGCTCGAATATCTTTTTTGCTCTATTGTTAGCTGCTCTCGTCGCGTGGAGATGTGAAGCGGCAGCATCCCGTGTGGCTTTATAATCCCTTGAATCCAGCCGTGCCAGTAAATCCCCTTTCATGACTTCCTGGCCTGAGACAATCGGCAATTCAATGATTTGACCAGCCACCTCAAAACCCAGATCTACATGCCGGGGGGAGTCAATAACACCCGGATATTCCAGTATGACAATATCCTCAGGACTACCCAAAGTCATCATCTTCACGGGGCGGATGATCTCCTTTGACTCCGGCTCAGGTGGTTTGCCACAAGCTGGCAACATTAGGAATGAGATCGCGGTTATGAAAAAACCGATGTGTACGAGACTCAAGCGCATTATTTTCATTTAATTCTTCCGTAGGGGAGATAATTAGTCGTTGTTGGTATTATTGTTTTTTGATGTTATGCATAAAAATAACTTAATCAATTTTAGCTCTTATAATGATTTTTCAGTTTGCGTATTTCCTTTACCAAAGCTGCAACCAGGGCGCTTCGAATCTGGTTAAATTGTATAGTCTTTCCCACCATGACAGTTCACGTGGATGATCCAGCATGTTGCTCCAATCTGTGCGTTCTTCCATTTCAATTCGGTTCCCATCGGATATAAATGCCTGGCCATCGCGAATTTCCCAGCCGCCTCCCATTGCCTTATACATAGCGATTAGGTTCAACGCAATATCACCACGTGTGGTAGCCCACTGATCCTGTTGTGAAACCAGGACACGTTCAGAGTCTACAACTCGCTGAAAACTCACGGTGCCTTCACGGTACTGAATCTTGGAAATCGCAACAGAGCGCCTAGCAGCTTTTGCGCCAATATTTCGTAAATTGCTCTCCTCTTTAGACTGCACAAAAGCCACCCTGGCATCCTCTACCTCCTGATAGGCGGTAAGAACGATATTGCGGTAGCTCACCAAGCTTTGCTGAAACAGTGCATCCTGAACACGGATATTATTCCAGATACGACCATAGTTAAGGATATTCCAGCGAACTGAAGGCCCAGCTGTAACAAACATGCTATCAGTATCGATTAGATCACTAAAATTACTGGATGCAAAGTCGCTGGTTTGTAAGCCAATGGAGCCGGTCAGTGAAAACCTGGGAAACAAATCTGTCTTCGCGACACCAATCAGGGCGCTTTGTGTAGCAGCTAAAAATTCAGCCTGACGAATATCGGGCCGGCGCCTGAGTAAGTTGGCAGGGATACCCGTTGAAATTATATCTGGTGCTTTTGGTATCGATCTGGCATCTCCTAGTATTTCAGTCAGATCGGTCGGGGGCATACCAAGAAGAGTGCTCATGCTGTTTTTGGCTTGGCGTATTGAGCGTAACTGAGTAGGTACCAGTGCCTGGGTATTGGCCAGGTTATAAGTTGCTTGCTGAGAATCAAGTTCACTGGTTGCGCCATTATCAAACCGAACCTTGGCGATCCGTAGACTTTCTTCTTGTAAGATAATGTTTTCACGTGTCAGAGCAAGACGTTCCTCAGCTGTACGTAGGATGACATAGACCCGGGCGACTTCGGCAGTCAAACTGACCAAAGCATTGTCATAATCAGCTTCATTAGAGGCCAGGTTGGCCTCAGCAGCTTCGATACCCCGACGAAAGCGCCCCCAGAAATCGAGCTCCCAGGCAGCATCAATACCAATCTCACCAACACGAAAATTGTTATCAGGCGACGTCGCACCGGCACGGTTTTTACTCAGTACTTGTTGGC
>QIGV01000231.1 GCA_003230085.1 Gammaproteobacteria bacterium | reverse complement strand
GTTGAATGATGTATGCAAGTGCGCCATTTAAAATGGAGCCCACTGGGATGAAGTTGTAACTATTTGATATTATTTGTTAATATGGTGGCCAGGGACAGAATCGAACTGCCGACACGGGGATTTTCAGTCCCCTGCTCTACCGACTGAGCTACCTGGCCATATAATGATTTCGACAAGACGGGATGTGGCGTAGAGCCTTGCATCCCCTGCAAAACGGTGACGAACGCGTATTAAACCGGGAGGCGGGGGGATAGTCAAGATGTTCACCCTATCTTTTTGTATTGCTTTAAGTAAATATATTGTTTTGATTGGCTTCGGCATGATTTGTCGGGTTGATATGGGGAACATGGCTATTCTTATGCGTGGAATCTTTTATTGGTTGTTACTTTTGCTGTGTGCCTGGGTCGGTAACGTTGGCGCTGAGGTTATTGTCGGGCTGCCGACTGACAAAGATGCGATGGTCTTAGTACCCGCAGGTGAGTTTATTATGGGCAGTAACCGGCGCGATGAGCAGGGTTATCAGGAACGTTATGGCTTTGAAAAACCACTGTTTATCAATGAACATCCGGAGCATCAGGTGAGTCTGGATGCTTTCTTTATCGACCAGTATGAAGTCACAAATGCTCAGTTTAAGGCGTTTATCCGTGCGACCGGCCATGCGGAGCCCATGGCCTGGATACAGAATGGATATAATGTGCGCGATGACAAGCTACGGACTGCCCATGTCAGTAATTTACGTTGGGTCGCCAGTGACTATTTTAAACTGGACCGCGATACCGCAGTCCTGAGTAAACAGGAACTGCTGGATGCCTTGTTTGAGATTCAGCATCGCAGGGATACATTGCCGGTGACCTCAGTCAGTTGGCACGATGCAGACAATTTCTGTCGCTGGCAGGGTAAGCGTTTTCCCAGTGAAGCTGAGTGGGAGAAGGCTGCTCGAGGACCTGACGGGAATGAATATCCCTGGGGCAATACTTGGCAGTTGGAAAAGAGCAACACTGGCGATGGCATCGATAGTGAAGAGGTGTTGATGCCGGCCGGCTCCTTTCCTCAGGATAAATCCTATTATGGTATCTATGATCTGGGTGGGAATGTATCGGAATGGGTGGCCGATCGATACCAGTCTTATCCTGATGCCAGCTTGGTGGTCAGCGCAACGGAAGGTCTGCATCGTGTGGTACGCGGCGGGGGCGCCGGTACCGGGCATTACGCGCTAAGCCTGTTTTTCAGAAGCGCCCGGCGGGCGCATGCCGATCCTGAAATGCGCAGTACCGACGTGGGATTCCGGTGCGCCCGAGATGCGGAGTAACAGGCCTGAGGGTGTCCGCTACTGGTTTTCGGGAGGAACGTAGCCTTCTGGTATGGTCGAGCCTTCGCCGAAGAAAAATTTTTCCATTTCCTGCTCGAGAAACTGGCGTGCTCTGGGCTCGATCGGTGACAGGCGGTTTTCATTGATTAGCATGGTTTGGTGTCCCAGCCACAACTGCCAGGCCTCTTTTGAGACATTTTCATAAATACGCTGGCCCAGTTCGCCGGGATAGGTGACGTAATCCAGTCCTTCGGCTTCTTTTTCCAATTTGACACATTGAACCATGTGCGTCATGTCAGTTCTCCTTTCGCCAGTTGCAGTTGCTCAAGCAGGCGTCTAACGGGTGTTGCCATTGCGTGAGTCTCGAATTGTTCCACATTGTACCAGACGTGATTTGCTCCCTCCATAATCAATATTTCCCTATTAAGACTATGGGCAACAAGTGGTGTGATGGTCAGGTGGAAATGGGTGAAGCTATGCCGTACTGCTGGCCATTGTTCACGAATCTCAATATTACATCCGAATTCAGAGCGGCACCAGGCCCTGATTTTTTTTGAGTCTCTATCTTGCTGGGTATATTCTGGCAGACTCCACAGGCCACCCCAGATTCCAGTCGGTGGGCGTTTTACCAGCAGGACTTCGCCAGCCTGATTCAAAAGGATAATCATGGTAGTTGTCTTATAGGGCATGTTGCGACGCGCGCGGGGTGAGGGGTAATCATTGACGCGTTGTTGCAGGCAGGCTTGACATGTTTTAGTCAGCGGGCATTTCATGCATTGTGGATTGCTGCGGGTGCAAATTGTGGCACCCAGGTCCATGATAGCCTGGGTATAGTCGGCCACGCGCCGGGATGGCGTATGTTGTTCGGCCAGAGCCCAGAGTTGTCTGGCGACAACGGGTGTACCCGGCCATCCTTCAATAGTATGAAAGCGGCTCAACACACGTTTGACATTACCATCGAGAATGGCATGACACTGATTGGCGGACAAGGCGAGTATAGCCGCCGCCGTAGAGCGGCCTATACCAGGGAGGGCCTGGAGAGCCGGCAATGTGCCGGGAAATTTTCCATGATGATTTTCCTGTATGGATTGCGCAGTTTTGTGGAGGTTGCGAGCGCGCGCATAATACCCCAGCCCCGACCAGTGCAGTAATACCTCGTCGATAGATGATGCCGCCAGACTGGAAATGTCAGGGAAGGAAGTCATAAATCGCTGGAAATAGGGGATGACGGTTGAGACCTGCGTTTGTTGCAGCATAACTTCCGAAACCCAGACCCGGTAGGTAGTCGGGTCTTGCTGCCAGGGGAGATCTTTCCGGCCATGGTGATCAAACCAGGCCAGAAGCGCTGCGCTGAAATTTGTAGAATCATCCACATCGCCTGCCCCTGTTGGCAGTGGCGCAACTGTTACCGACATTATTTAAACAGGCCTTTCAGCGTATCCTGCAGCTTCTCTTCGACTTCTTTAATGATCGCGTCTTGTTCCTTCGTCAATTTTTTCTTAAGGCGCTTCTCTGCTTTATTGCGCAATAGATTAGTGATGAACTGCGCATCGACCTGGTAGGTAGGTGCAGATAGGGGGCCCTTGATCCTGATGGGAATATCGATGCCTTTCAGGTCTGCCAGTTCCTTTTCAGCCTGGCCGATACCGGTCCCGACAATTTTAGCGTGCAGCAAATAGTCAATTTTTTCGTTGATGAGATCTGCCTTACCCTTTCCCGATATTCGGAAATAGGGAGATCGTGCCGAGAGATCACTGTTGCTGGCGATCCCTTTTGCAATCTGTATTGTGCCGCTTAATTCAGTAAAGTCAGTTTGTTGTTGCTTCTTTTCTGTTGGTAGAGGTTTATTTTTCAGGATAGCTTTAGCCTTGCGAATCAATTGCGCGAGATTGATGCCCTTTACTGCACCTTCACGAAAGGCAAAGGCAGCATTACCATTGAGATTCCTCTGGATGGCCTCGATATCATTACCCAGTGATGTCAGCTTTACGCTGATATCGCCTCTTCCCGACAGCAGGTCGTCTTCCATGAGATCCTTGAGCAGAGGTTCTGCCTGAATGCCGCTGAGTTTTTCGTTGATCATAAAGCGAGGGGTATTTTTACGGACATCCAGAGTCATATTCCCACTATATTGTCCCTGATAAAGTGCGGCCTTGATGGGAGTCAAGTTGATCAGGCCGTTGCGGGCCGTGATCCGCATGCTGAAATCCTGCACTGTCAGGCCGGAGATCTTTGCGCTACCGATAGCAAGACTTCCTTGAACATTAAGGGCGCGTAAATCATCAACCGGCAGATTCAGAGCGCCAGCAGCGGCAGCGCTGGCTGGTGTGGCCGCGCCAGTTTCAGCGGTGGGCGACAGGTAGCGGTCGACGTCGATAGCGTCAATCCTGGCTTTCAGTTCAATAACTGGGTTGGCAAAATTCTGGATGGATGCAGTGGCGTCGAGGCTGGTCTCATCCAGTTTTCCGGACAACCGGGTGATCTTCAGCGCATCGTCGCTTGCATTGAACTGTATTTGCAGGCTAGCGTTTTTTAGTGCCTCTGGATCTGTAGTTTCCATGGGAGGGAGGGCTAATTCATTGAGTAAATCACGCGGCTTGAAAGGCAGTATATTGACATCCCCCTCGAATTTCGGTGACCCCAGAATTTCTCTGCCTTGCACATCACCGGTGACCTTGAGGCCTAGCCCTTTCAGTTGCAGCGCGGAGATTTTCAGGGTCTGCTGCTTGAGATCGGCGTTGATGTCACTGTCGAGTTCGATTTCCATCTTCCCGCCAGGTACGGCTTCTCCGCTGAGTTTGCCTTTAAGACTGAGCTTGTCGGCACGGTAACGCTGCCGATTAAGGTCAATCGTGAGTTGGCTTTTCAGCGTGATATCTCCCTGTACCTCGGGGGATTCAATACGAAAGTCAGAGTCGATATCAAATGGCTGATTTAGGCTGATCAGGCTGCTGCTCAGATTTAGCTTGTCGATGACATATGAGGCATTGATTTGCCGATCATCCCATGTCAGGTGGGCATTGCGTAAGTCGATACCGCCGATAACCAATGCGGCAAATGGTGCTGCGCTGGTAGCCGCTTCGCTCTGGGTAGCTGTTGTAGAAGGTGTTTCTGCGGCTGAAGATGTGACTGGGATCAGATCATCCCAGTTACTGATGCCTTGTTCGTTGATCTGAAGATGGAGCACCAGGCCGTGAAGCGTGATTTTGTCCACTTCGATTTGTTGTTTCAGCAGAGGCAACAGCTTGACCCTGACGCTGGCTTGATCGATGCTGGCAAAGACCTGGGGGCTGAAATCTCTGGAATTATCGAGTGTGACCGTTCCCAGTGTGAAGCCAATCCAGGGGAAGACCGATAATTCGATGTCGTCATCGATCGTGAGATTTCTGCCGGTCGTTTCTTTGACATAGCGTGCGATTTCAGCTTTGTAGGTATCAGAATCAATCAGGAATGGCGCAATGATGACTACCAGTACTAACAGCGCCAGTATAGCCCCTATTATAAGGGAGGTGATTTTGATAACCTTTGGTATCTGCATGCCGCTATGATAGAACAATATTTAGTGATTAGCAGCTTCCTTAGGAAGCTTGAGCACCCTTGAGGGTAAAAGGCCCGGGGGGTGGTTGCCAAAAGTTGGCGGAGGTGTGTATGCTGATGTCAGGTGGCTGAGTCAGGATATCAGGCAAGAGCAAGTGCGATGGCAACTAAACAAACACGACCAATCATAATATCTAACTCTGAGGGCGGACAGACAACTGGCACGCTGCATTATGTGGCTTACACTCAAAAGGAGCTGATGGGGCGAGCCTGGAAGGCGCTGGGTTTATTCTGGGGTCTTGCGATTATTACGGTTTTCATTCCGCTAGCCCATTTTTTCCTGGTGCCCGGTTTCCTGATTGCAGGACCAGTGGTTGCCTATTCCCGGTATCGGGCCAAAGACGTTATGGAGAGTGCCAGTGGTCAATGTCCGACCTGCCATGAGGAATCGATTATTTTGCTGGAGGCGTCTGATCAGCTACCGAAATGGACCTACTGTTCGGCCAACAATGACCCGGTCCAACTCGCTGATGCCTAAGCGTGGGCTGGTTGGAATGGCTATTGATAATCTACAGGATTGATGAAGGAGAATTGAATGCGAGGCATTTTTGCCTTATTTTTGCTGTTCGTAATGATAGTTTCCGGTGCGGCTACAATCGGATTGATGCTTTATCTGTTTGGTGTGGTGGAATGAATGTTCAGGGCTGGGGTCATATCTTCTGGGAGGCTAAATTATGAGTGCATATTGTGTTGTGGTGTGCAATGGGAATCGAGCACGTTTTTTTACCCTGGAGCCAGCCGGCGTCCCAGGTGAATCCGGGCCTAAACTGGTGGAATGCAGTGATTTGGTTA
>QIGV01000077.1 GCA_003230085.1 Gammaproteobacteria bacterium | reverse complement strand
GGTGGTTAGAATTTCGTGATTTTTGAATATTTTTACTCATAAAATCTAGACTATCAGAGTGAATATATAATCCCAAGTTTTTTTAGAAACTTGGGATTAGCCGCTAGTAGCGGCACAAAGAGTGGTTCGAAGTTCCTGATAGTATCTCCGTTAGCGTTCGGGGAAGCCCACCTTACGAGCATTGTTTTATTCTGCGATAGTGTCCGCTTATTGTTAGTGGACACTTATGTTAGGATGGCTTTATGGGCGAACGTAGAATACGGCGCAATTTTAGTGTTGAATTTAAGAGGCAGGCTGTGGTGGAGACATATATGTCTGGGGCTTCGGTATCGGTTGTGGCACGCAGGCTTGACATTAATGCGAACATGTTGTTTCGGTGGCGCGATGATCCACGGTATGCAGATGGGGAGGCACGGTTTCTACCGATTGAGATTGATGGGGAACCCGTAGAGGAGGTTGCCGCCAACCCAATCGTTTCAGAACTTGGCATCTGGATTGCTGATGATGTGCGGCTAGCCATTAAAGGCGAGTATGATCCGTCCATTTTGGGGGCGTTGATCCGAAGCCTTCGAGTTTCTGCCTGATGTTGTTTCTCCCATCTGGTAGCCGTGTGTGGATTTGTGCTGGCGTTACGGACATGCGCAAGGGGTTTCATTCTCTAGCTGCTCTGTGCGAGAGTAAGTTTAAACAGGATCCATATTCCGGTCATTTGTTTGTGTTTCGGGGACGCCGTGGCGACCTTCTCAAAATTGTCTGGTGGGATGGTCTGTCTGGGAGCGCAGGTGGTGCATGTTTGTTCACCAAACGCTTGGAGCGGGGTCGGTTTGTTTGGCCTCATGCTATTGATGGCAAGGTGCATATATCGTCCGCTCAACTATCCATGCTTTTAGAGGGTATTGATTGGCGTGTTCCTGAACGTACATGGCGACCAGCACGGGCAGGATAAAGCATAGTTTTTTATCGTTATTGTTCAGTTTTGGGATTCCCATGGAACTGAAGGTTTGCTACAAAGCTTCAGTGCTTATTTGTGAACAAAACATTCCCTCCGACCCGACTGAGCTTCAGGGTTACGCGGCTCGCTTGACTGAGGATTACGGTGATTTGGAAACAAATTATGTAGGTCTTGAAACCAAACATACTGACCTTGAAACCCATTACAAGGCCGAGATCATGAACCGTGACATGCTGATCACCAAGCTGCGTCACCAGCTATATGGTTTGCGTAAGGATAAGTTTGGCTCCAGCGGTGAAGGGATAGATCAACTTCAACTACGTCTTGAAGATATTGAGACGGATCAGGGCCGTACCGCCCAAGAGCCAGAACAAGAAGATGAGCCGAGTGCTAAAACCAAACCTGTACGCAAACCCTTACCTGATCATATTCCCCGTCAAGATATAGTGCTGACTCCTGAACCAGCTTGTCCCTCTTGCGGGGATGATTTAAGCGCTGGTGGTAAAGTTTTGGGCAAGGACGTCACCGAAGAGCTGGAATATGTTCCGGGGCGGTTTGTGGTCAATCGTATCATCCGTCCACGCGTGTCGTGCAAATCTTGCGAGACCATATCACAAGCGCCCTTACCATCCCGCCCTATCGAGAAGGGCCGTCCCGGGCCAGGTCTGCTCGCTCATATCCTTGTCAGTAAATATGGAGATCATCTCCCTCTGTACCGCCAAAGCCAGATTATGGCCCGGGAAGGCATAGATATAAACAGAAGTACATTGGCGGGCTGGGTTGGTAAGTCGTGTACCTTACTGGAACGATTGTCTGATAAACTGCGGGGTCATGTGTTAGAGGGTCAAGCCCTGTTTGCTGATGACACGCCGATCAAGCTGTTGGCACCGGGAAACGGTAAGACCAAGACGGCACGGCTTTGGATATATAGCCGTGATGAACGGGCGTGGGGTGGTTCTGCTCCGCAGGCCGCATGGTATCAGTTCACCCAGGACCGCAAGGGCATACGGCCCTGTGAACATCTCAAAGGCTATAAAGGTTTTATGCATGCAGATGGGTATGCGGGCTTTAATGACTTATATCGTTCTGGAAAAGTTACAGAAGTCGCCTGCATGGCTCATATCAGACGTAAGTTCGTGGATGTGCATCAATCACAAGGATCAAGCATTGCAGCCGAAGCTATCAAGCGGATTGCGCAGCTTTATGGTATTGAAAAACAGGTACGTGGTTCCCCGCCCCATGAGCGAGCCAAACTTAGAACCGCTAAGTCAAAGCCCATGCTTAATGATTTGGAGAAATGGCTGTCACAACAATTGACACACATATCAGGTAAGTCACCTCTGGCTCAGGCAATCCGCTATGCGCAGGCACGTATCCCGAAGGTACGGCCATATCTCACCCACGGATTTTTAGAACTTGATAATAATACGGCAGAACGCGCCATGCGGTCCATTGCCATTGGCAGAAAGAACTATCTGTTCCTCGGATCAGAGAAAGGCGGCAAATCGGCCGCTATTGCCTACAGCCTGATCGAAACATGTAAACTCAATGGTATTAATCCCCAAGACTGGTTGACATACGCTCTTGCCAACATACAATATACAAAAATATCAGACCTCGACAAACTCATGCCCTGGAACTATGAAAATGAGGATTAACGAGCGCTTACCTATATCAGGTGTAGATAATGACTTTAACTGAAAAATTCTTCACATTTCTCTTTGTTACAGGTGTTGTTTATCTGGTTCTTCTAGCAGTGTTGATTATTAGAAATAAGAATAAGGAAGTAGCGCCGAAGAAAACGCTTAAGGCGGCAACAGCCTTGACCGTTGCCACCCTAATATTAGTTTACGTCGTATTTTCTAATTCAATCCCTGCAGTCTAATTTGTAGTTAGATAGGGACACGTGGCGTCTGACACAACACTTGGTAGTGTGTTCCCCGCGTCTCCCTTAGAATTACAAAATATGGAATTGTCTAAAGCTCTGTTGATACGATTTCGACTATTTCCGCCTTTCAAATAGTCATTACCAAGACTATGCCCAAGTTCCTGTCTGGGTTGGAATGGAGTATTGTCAACATTTGCCGGAAGAGGGTTTCTGTTCCCGCTTTGCACAAGTCTCACCGCCGCGATTATTAGATCTTCTTGTAGCGTAACATAATTGCTAGCTTCGCCAAATACGGTATTATCAGGCGAACCAATATGTATCATTGATGTGCAACTTGGGTCTTGGATCGTTTCAAGCTCTTGATAAATCCTATTTGCAAGAATTGAGCCTTGAGAATAGCCAACAACCAGAGGGCAACGTTTTTGGGTTTTGTTTAAGGCCGCTGCCCATTGATTTGCTGACGTAGAGAGATAATCCGCTTCAACCGTATTTAATGTTAAATTATAAAGCGCCTCCACAATTTCCGGCTTGACATCGAGATAATCGGCGAAGTAGTCGTCAGGTCCACGGTCACGACCTCCTTGGGCTAAGTAAAGCGCTCGTAATTTTCTACTCCAGATATTACCTTCGATGGCCAAAAGAGTTTCCGGTATGTCCAGTAACTTTTGTGATGGGTTATGCTGTGCTACATACTCAAAAGCAATAAGATCAAAATCAGGCTGATCGCATGCCTCTATATACGGATTATAACGTGCTTCCACGGCTTCTCTAATTAGCTGCAAACCAGCTACATTTTTTTCCGGAGTTGCGTTAATGCCGTTAACATAAAAAACAGTCCAAAAATTGTGAGAGAAAGTTTCGTAGCAATACCCACTCGAAAATGGGTTTGAAATATTAGGCGATTGGTTTGGTGCGCCGGGAACTTGAGCTAGAGCGTTTCCTACAGGTAAGAGCAATAACGATGCCGCCAATAGATATGATTTAAGATTAGACATTGAAATACTCCTATTGATTATTGTTAAGTGATGCAGCGCAGAAAGCGTTAAGATCTTCAGTAGACGACAATGGTTGCTCAAAATTAGTGGCACCAGCCAAATTGAGCGCCGTTGCTTTTTGAACAAACCTCTCTTCTGTGTCTACGAGTTGAAGAAGAAGCACATCAATCGCCCCCTTTCGGTTCGCCTCAAGCGCACCTTCTGCACAAACAACGTGTTTTTGAACATTTCCAAGTGCGGTAATTACAGCGTTTGCCGATGTTGATTGAAAGAGAATTTGCGAGTCACGTGCCACATTTCTTAGATGTGTTTTCGCGTCAGCAACATTTGTGAGATAATCGTCAATCATTATTTCTATGTCGTCACGAATGCCGTCACGGTTTTCGTCGGCCCCATTGAGATCATTCTGTTCATCAAAGGCAAAGAGGAAGTCTGACAATGAAGGTGTGTTCCCAGGCGTGGCTTCAACTAACAATGTTTCGACAGAAGCCTTTTGTTCGCCCGCGCTCATCTGACCGATAGGCACATCTTTCTCTAACACCCTGAAATTAGAATTACTGGGGTAAGCTGATACGGAAAGTTTCGTGAATGCCTCCGTCGTTGCATTGTTAACCGTCAGTCTTAGGACGTATCTATCGCCATCATTTGACACCACTTGTAGTGACGTGACCTGAACTTCTGCTGGAGGTGGAGGTGGAGGTGGCGTTTGATCTGTCAAATCGCCCACTGAATAATAGGCCTCTTCACCTAGGAACCAGATACCTTCAACACCATTCAATAGATCGTAACGGCCATTTTGACCATTTTTGATAACGTGAGTTTCGCCGTTTGCCTGCAAATTAAAATTATAATCAGTCGAAGCCCCAACATAATTTATTTGGTCAAATCCATCATCACCGTAAAAGTTAGCTTCACCCGTCATTAAGCCACTCCAAACATCATTGCCTGTTGTGCCTTGATAGATGACGGCATTGCTAGTTTCATTATTGGCGAGATCAGCGACTGGGTACCATTGTTCTTCCCCTAAGAACCACACTCCTTCAATAGAGTCCAAAACATCATTTTTACCATTCGCCTTAATGACGTGCACTTGACCTGTATATTGGGTTGAGAACGTATAGTCAGATGGAGCCCCTTCATAATCTATCTGGTCATATTCTTCTTGACCAAAATAATCTGCCTCCCCTGTTAGTGTTCCGGGAAAAACATCTTGCCCGCTTGTGCCTTGATACGTCTGTACCTGGGCGTGAGCGACGGAGCTCATACTAACCATAAGGGCCAGTATTGATCCCCCATATAGCGTTTTTAAAAGGCCGTTCATTATACTCTCCTTTGTGCGTAAAAAAATAACTAATACACGTATCGGTAGGAATGAATTGTGTCAGAATTGTGGCCTAAACAATAAACCTAACTGAAACTTTGGATAGTAAGTTAACTGGTGTGAATTCGGGAAAAACGGGCCTTATTTTCGGGTGGCGAATTGAAGGACAGCACGGCGCTCACCAATTATCTTATGCCCATTACCACTCTTTTCCATCAGTTTTTATTGGAATCCAAACTGATTGCTGGTTATTTTAATTTGAGTCCTAAGGAGGTAGATACGTTGCGCTTAATCGCCTATGGAAAAATTTCGTCAGATATAGCTCACAAGTTTGATATATCAGAAAGAACTGTTGAGCACAGATTATCGATGGTACGAAAAAAACTTTTTTGCAAAACGACTTCCGAAGCCGTCTACAAGGCGGTCGCATACGGTATTTTTAGGAATTAATGTTGCACGAAAATTGAACAGTAAAACTCGCCTTCAATTGTAAGGTGGGGTTCCCCAAACGCTAACAGCAAGTGTATTGAAATAGAAACCTGATGCTGAAATATCGTATGGTGTT
>QIGV01000066.1 GCA_003230085.1 Gammaproteobacteria bacterium | reverse complement strand
GCAGCGATGGCCGCGACCTGGATCGGGGTAAACATACCGTAATCAAGATAAGACTTGATGCGCGCCAAGGCCGCCACCAGGGTAGCGTTACCGCACATGAAACCGACCCGCCAGCCTGGCATATTATAACTTTTAGAAAGACTGAAAAACTCTACTGCGATGTCTTTGGCACCAGGCACCTGAAGTATCGACGGCGCCGTATAACCGTCAAAGGTAATATCCGCATAGGCCAGGTCGTGGACCACCCAAATTTCATGCTCACGGGCAATGGCGATCACCTTTTCAAAAAAAGCCAGGTCAACACATTGGGTGGTGGGATTGCAGGGAAAATTCAGCAATAACATCTTGGGACGGGGCCAGGAATCCGTGATCGCCTTTTCCAGTTCACTGAAAAAATCACCCCCGGCTACCAATGGAACATGACGGATATCCGCGCCAGCAATGGCAAACCCGTAAGGATGAATGGGATAGGCAGGATTGGGCACCAGCACGGCATCCCCCGGTCCCACGGTGGCTAGAGCCAGGTGGGCCAGTCCTTCCTTCGACCCAATAGTGACGATTGCCTCTGCCTCAAGGTCCAGATCTACATCAAATCGATTTTTATACCAGCGGCAGATCGCACGCCGTAAACGGGGAACACCACGGGACATGGAATAGCGGTGAGTATTGTCGCGCTGCGCCACTTCGATCAGCTTGGCCACGATATGAGGCGGCGTCGGCTGATCGGGATTACCCATGCCGAAGTCGATAATATCCTCACCCCGGGCACGTGCCTTGGCCTTCAGTTCATTGACGATGTTAAAGACGTACGGTGGCAGGCGCTTTATTCTGGGAAATTCGTCTATCAAGCTGTTATTCCCGATATTAATAATGTTAATCGCAACAGTCTATCAGACTTTTGGTTGATCTCCCTACAGCCGTGCACCGTTCAGCCTGGGTATTTCAGTAATGGGGCGGTCTGTCATCAGCAACAGTGCCGGACGGGGTAGATTCAGCCAGATCCCGGATGCGATTAATCAGCAACTGACAGGTTGTTTCCAGCAGGTCAATTTGCTTTTGCTGACGGCCAACGACATCATTGAGTTGCTGAATGGTGTGCTCCTGATAGGCCACTTTGGTCTCAAGTTCTTCCAAACGCCTTTCATTCATCGTATATAGTAAGTTCGATATTAGTAGATGGTCGGGGCGAGAGGATTTGAACCTCCGACCACCGCAACCCCATTGCGGTGCGCTACCAGGCTGCGCTACGCCCCGATGTTGTGTTGATATTTCAGAAAGTGTGAGGCGCCCACCAGAAATGAATCGATTGCCTGTGATGCACTATGCACTATATTGATAGTACGCGCTCAGTCTTTCAGCGCTTTCAGAACTCCTTCAAGCTCCTTACGCACATCGCGTACAATCTGTCGGCTGCGGCTATTCTCTTTTCTTGTTTTAGTGCCAGAAAGCTTCTGCCTTGCACCACCAATAGTAAACCCCTGAAAATAGAGCAGCTCACGTATTTGACGGACAATCATAACATCCTGGTGCTGGTAATAGCGTCTGTTCCCCGCCCGTTTGACCGGTGACAACTGGGGAAACTCCTGTTCCCAATATCTCAGGACATGCGGCTTAACGCTGCACAGTTCACTGACTTCGCCTATCGTGAAATATCGCTTCCCCGGAATCGGGGGCAGTTCATTATTGCTGCTGGGTTCCAGCATAAGCTTCTACTCGCGCCTTTAGTTTTTGTCCAGGGTGAAATGTGACTACTCTGCGAGCCGAGATAGGAATTTCCTCGCCCGTCTTGGGATTACGTCCCGGTCTTTCATTTTTCATCCGCAAGTTAAAATTACCAAAACCTGACAATTTTACCTGTTCACCGGATTCTAGCGCCTGGCGGATCTCTTCGAAAAACATCTCGACCAGCTCCTTCGCCTCACGCTTGTTCAGTCCAAATTCTTCAAATAATTTCTCAGCAATATCTGCTTTCGTCAGCGCCATAACGTTATTCTCTCAGTGTTGCCTTGTAATTGTTCTGTAACTGCTGCAAAACACGCTCGATTAGCGCATCTATTTCGCTATCCGTTAGGGTGCGTGAAAAATCCTGTAACGTCAAGCCTAATGCAATACTTTTTTTACCTGAATCAATACCTTTCCCGCGATAGACATCAAACAACTGTAACTGTTGTAATGATGCCCCGGCAGCGTTCTCAATACATTCCCGGATTGCAGCTGAAGGTATTGCTTCATCTACAATAATGGCCAAATCACGCCTGACCACTGGAAATTTTGACAGCGCCTGGAAAACAGGTACCCCCTCACTGCCTATGATATTAGAACTTAGCTCAAAAACCAAAATATTTTGCTCAATTTGCAGTTCCCTCGCAACATAGGGGTGCAAAACACCTAACCACCCCACGCACTCGCCACCTTCAAGCTCAATACAAGCCGATTGCCCTGGATGCAATGCCGGATGAAGTCTGGTCTTACTAAAACCTATCTTCTTCGATTGATCACCCTTCATTGATATCAGCGCTTCAAGATCGCCTTTGATATCAAAGAAATCGACCGCACGGCTTTCGCCATCCCATTGCTCAGGATTGACTAACCCGCTCGCAACTCCCGATACAACTTGCTGCTCGACTATCTTGCCATCTCTCCTGAAATATTTTCTGCCACTTTCAAACAAACGCACGCGGCGCTGCTGGCGATTCATATTATAGGTCAAAGCCTGGATCAGGCCTGGCCACAGGTTAGTACGCATCACCGCGGTATCCGCCGATATGGGATTGGCCAGTTCAATAGGAATATTATCCGGATCCAGGAGCTGTTGTAGTCGGGCATCGACAAAGCTGTAAGTAATGGCTTCCTGATAACCACGATCAACCAGTATCTGGTGCATCCGCAGCCCCTGCAAACCCGTGCTCTGGTTTGGCTCGATGGCCAGTCTGGCTACCGGACGTTTATCAGGTAACTGATTATAACCGTAGATCCTGGCAATCTCTTCGATCAAATCGACTTCTAAAGCGATATCAAACCGGGAACTGGATGAAATCACTTCCCAGGTATCAGCACCGCTTTCCCTAACCTGGAAGCCCAGGCGTTGCAATATTTCAGTCACATCTTTCCCGGCAATCGCAATACCCAGCAAACGTTCGATACGCTGTCCACGCAGGGTTATTGGCTTGTGCTGGGGAATATCATCCTGCGCTACCATATCGGCAACGGGTCCTGCCTTGCCCCCTGTAATCTCTACCAACAAGCGCGTTGCCCGTTCCATGGCTCTGATAGGGAGACCCGGATCGACACCCCGCTCAAAACGGTGGGATGAATCGGTGTGTAGTCCATATTGTCGCGCGCGACCCGTAATCGCATCTGGAGTGAAGAATGCACTTTCGAGAAACAGGTCTTTTGTATTTTCATTAACTGCTGTCTCAAGCCCACCCATGATACCCGCCACAGCAATGGCACGGTGATGGTCGGCAATGACCAGGGTGTCTTGCGCCAATTTGATCTGTTGCCCGTCGAGCAAATCAATAGCCTCATCATTTCGGGCAAACCTGACGACTATCCCCTCGCTTAACTTGTCCAGATCAAAAGCGTGCATGGGCTGGCCCAGCTCCAGCATGACATAATTAGTGACATCGACAACCGGACTGATACTGCGCAGCCCACTACGACGCAGTTTTTCCTGCATCCACAGTGGTGTCTGCGCACACATATTGACACCCTTAATCACGCGCCCTACATAACGTGGACACGCCTCAGGTTGTATTACTTCAACTGGAAATTCTGCGGCCACAGTGGCAGCAACGGTTGAAATATCGGCTTCCGTAACGTTGCAACGATTAATGACCCCCACTTCCCTGGCAATCCCGGCGATACCCAAACAATCGCTGCGATTAGGGGTCAGACCGAGTTCAATCGCCACATCATCCAGTTCAAGGTAATCGCGGATATCTTGCCCGGGTCGAGCATCTGCAGGCAAACTCAGCAATCCTTCGGAGGACTCCGCAAGCCCCAGCTCTGTGGCAGAACACAGCATACCCTCAGAAACAACGCCGCGCAGGCGCGTTTCCTTGATGGTCAACTCATCATTGAGCTTTGCGCCGATACAGGCGACCGGCACCCGCATGCCGGATTTGACATTGCGCGCGCCGCAAACGATGTTGAGGGACTTCTCTTCACCAGCATCGACCAGACAAACCTGCAGGCGATCAGCCTGGGGATGAGGCTCAACAGACAGCACCTCACCCACCACCACACTGCTGAATGCTGAAGCCACAGGCTTGGCTGCTTCCACCTCCAGCCCGGCCATAGTCAACTGTTCACATAATTCATCACTGCTAACAGGCGGATCAACCCACTCGCGCAACCATTTTTCACTGAATATCATATAAATTCAGAGGAAAGATAAAAGAGTAAAGAGAAAAGTAAATGATGCATAAAATACTGATGCTGTTGAATCACGTCACCTCTCTCTGCCCTGTTTATCTTTACTCTTTCCTCTTTTATTTTGTATTTGAATTTAATTTAATTAAATTGCTGTAAAAATCGTAAGTCGTTTTCAAAAAACAGACGTAGGTCGTTGACACCATAACGTAACATGGCCAGACGCTCCACTCCCATACCAAAAGCAAACCCCGTAAACTGTTCGCTATCGATTCCAACATGATGAAAGACCTGAGGGTGAATCATGCCGCAACCCATTATCTCAAGCCATCCGGTTTGACTGCAGACACGACAACCCTGACCACTACATATAACACACTCAATATCCACTTCTGCGGAAGGTTCCGTAAATGGAAAATAGGAAGGTCTGAAACGCACGCTCAGTTCCTTATCAAAGAAGGCGCGTATAAAATCACTGAGCATTCCTTTAAGGTCTGAAAAACTGACATTCTCGTCCACCATAAACCCTTCTACCTGGTGGAACATTGGGGTGTGGGTTACGTCAGAGTCACAGCGATAAACACGCCCCGGTGCGATAATCCGCAACGGTGGCTGCCGTTCCTGCATGACGCGGACCTGAACCGGAGAGGTATGGGTTCGCAGCAGGGTCCTGGCATCAATATAAAAGGTATCATGCATGGCCCGGGCGGGATGGTTTTCTGGAATATTCAGCGCCGCGAAGTTGTGATAATCATCTTCGATCTCCGGGCCTTCAGCAATTTCATAACCGATTCGCGCAAATAATGTCTCGATTCGATTCAGGGTCAGTGTCACCGGATGAAACCCACCACTGGCCTGCCCCCTGCCCGGCAGGGAAATGTCAATTTGTTCCGCGGACAAACGTGCTTCCAGGGCTGCAGCATCCAGAGCCTGGCGCTTTGCCTCGATGGCTTGATTGACCTGCTGTTTGGCTTGATTGACCGCCTGCCCAGCTTTAGGACGTTCCTCAGCTGAGAGATTTTTCAACTGTTTCAGGACATCGGTTAACTCACCTTTTTTACCAAGATACTGCACGCGCAATTGATCCAGCGCATCCAGATCCTGCGCCGACTCGATGCGCTCTATAGCCTTTTTTACAAGTGACTCTAATTGCTGCACGTTATCTATTCAACAAGGTGGGGGAATAAAAAAGGGAAAGGCCTCGGCCTTTCCCTATCTGTATAACTATCCAGCCCTGGCCTAATGATAGGCAACGGCCCGCGTCGCTCAAGCAGACAGAGCGATCTTGGCCTTTTCCGCCAGAGCGGCAAAAGCTGCCTGGTCAAAGACGGCGAGATCGGCCAGAACCTTGCGGTCAATCTCGATGTCTGCCCTTTTGAGACCATTCATCATACG
>QIGV01000236.1 GCA_003230085.1 Gammaproteobacteria bacterium | reverse complement strand
GTCAGGAGCAGATAAGATTAATAGGAGTTTAACAATAGCCCCTTCCAGGGGCTTTCATCATACCACCCGCTCTGCGGGTGGTCGTTGATTTTCCGTAGTTTGATCCACTGTTTCATCTTGTGAGGCTTGGACAATCCTTGACCTTCAGGTACATGAAGTATTCTTCAGTGACCTGGGCATCTGGAAAGACTTTGATGATACACGTGAAGATCCAACCCCTGGTCCACGGTAAAGGAACTGATAACGTTATGGGAAAAAGCACGTTGGGAAGATCATCTTTCCAGTACAAAAGATCCTATTTATCAATAAATAACCCATATCAGACATAGATTATTCGTTAGATAGCCATCGAGTAATCCTACTACTCCAGGGAGAAAAAATGAAAGGTATCCTATCCTCCTGGCAGGGGTATCTGGTACCCGGCTGCACCAGGTAACACTGGGTGTTTCGAAACAGCTGCTGGGAGATTGAAAAAAATGGGGAGTCTGTTTTATTAGTTATGCGATACAAGCTTTTTGAGGAAAAATAAATATGGACAGTACCTAATTTCACTACTTGAAAAGACGGCTCGATTTCTTCAGTGAGGCCATATAACATGTATACTGGCTATAAGTTTAAAATATTATTATTGTTTCGTATTATCTTAATAATTCGCGAATCAAAGTATACACCTGTATCGGTTTTTGATGAGAATAAAGTGAACAGCACGGATTTGGAGACAACCAATGACACACAAATATCGTGTGTCGTTCCCGTTTACCGTTCCCAGGCGATCCTCCGGGAGCTGTATCGCCGTATCGTTGAGGCCATTGAACCCATCGATCCTAATTTTGAATTACTGTTGGTGGAAGATTGCGGGGGCGATGATTCGTGGGATGTCATCAGGGCACTGGCGAAAGAGGATCCTCGGGTACGAGGTATACGGATGGCACGTAACTACGGTCAGCACAATGCCCTGCTTTGCGGCATTCGCGCTGCTAACGGTGAAATTATCGTGACCCTTGATGATGATTTGCAACATCCTCCAGAGGAGTTGCCAAAATTACTTTCGAAATTGGATGAAGGCTACGATGTGGTATATGGCACTCCAGTGAAAGAGCCTCATGGCCTTCTTCGTGGCTTTGCTTCACGTATTACCAAATTGGTGCTACAGGGTGCGATGGGAGCGGAGACTGCACGGAAGGTTAGTGCCATGCGTGTTTTTCGCACAGAATTTCGTGAGGCATTTAAGGATTACCGCAGTCCCCATGTCAATATCGACGTGATGCTGACCTGGGCTGCAAGTCAGTTTTCTGCTGTATCTGTTCGGCATGACTTGAGAAAATTTGGCGAATCAGGATATACGGTTGTTAAGTTGCTTCGCCACGCTGTAAATATGATGACGGGATTTTCTATTTTGCCATTACAGTTAGCCAGTATAGTGGGGTTTATTTTTTCCTTGTTTGGTTTCCTCATATTGGCCTACGTTTTGGGGCGTTATTTGGTTAGCGGATCGGTTATACCAGGTTTTGCATTTTTAGCATCAATCATCGCTATCTTTTCCGGAGCGCAGTTATTGGCCTTGGGGATAATTGGCGAGTATTTGGCGAGGATGTATTTTCGCTCTATGGGGCGACCAGCTTACTACGTGGCAAGTAGGACAAAACCAGGCGAGTCTTAGTTCCACCTTAATATATTAGAGAGGTTGTCGGTTATGAATTACATTAAAGAATATTGGGAAGACCAGGCACGTACCCATGGCGATTCCCATGTGGCCTCTTGGGGCGACAATTTTATGCTGGATCTCGAATTTGAGGCCATTCGAAAATGGGTTGCGAGCGGTGATGCGGTTCTCGATGTGGGATGTGCAAATGGATTTTCGACTTTTCGCCAGTTAGAATCTTGCCGAGTAAAAAGCATGATTGGCATTGATTTTTCAGATCAAATGATAAAAGAGGCTAACGAAACAAAAAAAAAGCGTGGTCTTGAAGATGAAATCCGGTTTCAAGTTGGTGATGTGCGATCTCTAGATTTCCCAGACAACTCTTTTGATGTGGTCTATACAACACGTGTACTAATAAACCTTCCCACGTGGGAGGAGCAAATAATAGGGATAAAGGAATGTTTTCGGGTAGCCAAGCCTGATGGTAAAGTAATTTTTTCGGAAGCATTCTGGGAGCCATTAATGCTTCTAAATTCATTTCGAAGTTTGTGTAATTTATCGCTATTAGTTGAACATGACTTCAATTGTTATTTGAAAAAATCGCAGCTTGAAAAATATCTGAGTGGTACAAGTAAACCATTTCAGGTGGACGAGTTTTCATCTATTTATTACCTTGGCTCACGTTTGGTGCGGGAGATGGCTACAAATCCTGCTGATTACCCTGGATTTACAAACCCGATAAATAAACTCTTTTTTGATATTGAGAAAGAGTTTTCTTGTAAGGGCATTGGTATACAACAGGCATATGTCATTGATAATGTGAAGTAATGCTAATATCAAAAACGAAGCATAATAATTTGTCATAGATAGGGAAATCTAGTGATTGCTGCTTTAATATGACACTCGGTATCACCACACAGTTTATTCGCTACGCCATAGTAGGGCTTGTCTCTAATCTGGTTCTTTACGCATTTTACCTAATTCTCACTTCGTCAGGGATGGGGCACAAACTTTCAATGAGTCTGCTTTACGCTATGGGAGTTTTTCAGACATTTTATATCAATAAGCGCTGGTCATTCGCGCACCAGGGTTCGGCACACAAAGCGCTGATACGCTATGTTGCTGCTTATGCTTCCGGCTATATTTTAAACTTGGTTATGTTGATGGTGCTCGTGGATCGATATGGACTGCCTCACCAGATTGTTCAGGGTGCCATGATAATTTTTCTCGCATTCATGCTTTTTCTTATGCAGCGGTACTGGATTTTCAGGAATTCACATGCACATTCCATTTAACAAGCCATACATGACGGGCAAGGAGCTATGGAACATAGCCCAGGCCCATGCAGCGGGGCACCTTGCAGGAGATGGCGCATTCACCAAACAGTGTCACGCCTGGCTGGAAGCCAGGATTGGAACACGCAAGGCTCTGCTCACTCACTCCTGCACCGCTGCACTGGAGATGTCAGCTATCCTGGCTGATCTAAAGCCAGGAGATGAGGTGATCATGCCCTCCTATCTATTCTTTTGTCTCGACGGCAAATGCCTTCGTTTTACGAGGAGCAGTGCCTGTGTTCGTGGATATCCGACCTGATACCCTGAACATCGACGAGACCAGGATCGAGGCTGCAGTCACGAACAAGACCAGGGTGATCGTCCCCGTTCACTATGCAGGTGTGGGTTGCGAGATGGATACCATCATGGACATCGCCCGGCGCCATGATCTCCTTGTCATCGAGGATGCAGCCCAGGGCATCATGTCCACATACAAGGGGCGGCCATTGGGTTCAATTGGCCACATGGCCACACTCTCCTTTCATGAGACAAAGAACATCATCTCTGGTGAAGGAGGTGCCCTGCTTATCAATGACCCGGCTCTGGTTGAGCGTGGCGAAATCGTCCGTGAGAAGGGCACCAATCGCAGTCAGTTTTTTCGTGGCCAGGTGGACAAGTACAGTTGGGTGGATATAGGTTCCTCCTTTCTGCCTGGCGATATCATCGCCGCCTTTCTTTGGGCGCAGATGGAAGAGGCGGAGTCCATCACTAAGCGTCGCCTGGATATCTGGCGTACGTACCATCAATGGTTCGAACCATTGGAGGCGCAGGGAGAGATTCGCAGACCGGTGGTGCCAAATGACTGTACTCACAATGCGCACATGTATTACCTCCTTTTACCCAGTCTGGAAAAACGGACTACCTTCATCGCCAGGCTCAAGGAGCAGGATATACACACAGTCTTCCACTACGTTCCACTGGATACTGCACCGATGGGCAGCCAGTTTGGTCGCACCAGCGGCGACCTGACACATACCCATGATCTCTCCGAGCGCCTGGTACGCCTGCCATTATGGGTTGGTTTGGAGGATAGGCAGACTTTTGTGATTCGACAGATACTCGCAGCACTGGGATAGTCCATCCTGTCTTTTACCAACACGGAAACGGGTTATCGATACTCAGGTGGTATTTAGTAATCAATCACAAACCGTTGGCTCAGATTTGATCACAGATTTTGAATTCCCGTCTATATTATACTTTCCTACTAAACCGACAAGTTGAGTTGTACTTATATTGAATTCACGATATCTCAAAAACATGATGAAGATACACAAACACAACGAATTCGGCTGATAAAAAGGTTATCCTTATCTCGAGAACAAAAATAGGGAAACTACTTGGCCTTTAGTTGGAATTCGCAATCACGTGGTATCGCATATATCCATGCCGGTCGGGGTTGGCCCAACTCTGTTAGCTTGTTCATCACCGGGCCGCCAATTCTTTCCGGCATTAATCGAGGCAGGTTCAGCATTGCTTCTACAAACACCCGCCCAACGCCGAATCCCTCCGGCTCAAGTTGACCGATTCTATCCCAGCATTCTGGAACATCCTCTGCCTTACGCAGCGGACTCTCGCTCCAATCCTCTGTCTCTCTATCCCAAATTGCATAGGCAACGATCCCTGTACTCGATTCAATTGAATCCAGGTCCAGAGAACTCAGACTTCCCATCGGTTTAATATGAACTGCATTGGCCTCCCGGTCAAAAAAGTTGAAATAAGTGGCGGCACGAATGGCATTTTCCGAGCCGTACACTACTTGATCGGGGTTTTCGCGCACATAGGTTAACGTCGCCTTACTATTAGACGTAAATACGTGTACAGCTTGTTGTTCAAGAGCCGAAAGCAAAACTCCAATTATCAAGGTGGAACCCAATATTAGGAAAAACATGGAGCCCTGTAGGCGACTAATCCCATAACCGGCCAGCAAGGTAAGAGGGGCCATGAAAATGAGCATATAATTCGTTTGTTTTGCGATAAATTCGAGTGGCGAAAGCGAAATCACGAAAAAGGAGAATATCGCTAACAAACTTAGCCCCCAGTAGACGGCGAACGAGGCGCATCTGGCAAGGTGCTTCGAAAAAATATTACGCAACCAAACCAGTATACCGGCCAACGCGATTAACGGCATCAACCCCGTGTGTCTGCCATCGGCGAACATGTACTTGAAATAGAACCAGACAGACGTGTCCTGATTGCCGCTACCAACGTAATTATTGCTCACGGTGTTAGCTACATTTTCAAAAACATAAAGGGGGTTACCGGTCATTGTGTACATGAATACCAGATGAGCGATCAGAAAGGATAAGCCTCCAGCTGCCATCCATACAAGATTTCGCACCTGCACCTGAAACAAGAATGGTAATACGAGAAAAGAAAGAGAATATATTATGACGACTTCCTTGATCCAAAAAACCATTCCTATGCTAAGCCCAGCTGCAAAAAAGAATAATCGGTTTGAATGATTTATCGCATACCAGACGAGCACGAAACTAAGAGAGATAAAAAATGCAAGAGGGGCATCTCCTACAAGGCGACCGGCATAACTCACATGTAGCGGCAAAGTCGTGAGGATCAGTGATGCGACTACTGCAACACGCATTCCCCAACACCTGAGGGCGAATATATAGACTAAAGCAACCTCTGCGACGGAGCTTGCGAAAGCCCAACTCGCGGCCGCGGATTCACTCACTCCCAGCAACCAAATGCTAAATGCCATCGGCACCTGGATCCCGTAGCGTAGTGCTCCGATGTAATCGCTTACTCGCCAGTCTCCATTAGCTATCCCTATTGCTTTTGACAGATAAGTCACTTCGTCAGTACCGAAGAAACCTACAAAGAACACGACTCTCAATAGAGCTGAAATGGTAACGATGACAACTAGCCATACCCAGGCTCTTGTCGGGGTCTCCACATTGATAGCTACTGATTCTTCCAAAATATTTCTCATTACGGCTCTCTTCCAGTAATCACATTCAACGATGATAAGCTACACGCGGCGCACATTTTTTCTTAGAAACGATTCGAACATCAACAGTGTCCAGATTGGCGTGCTGAAATCTCTGGTACCTGACTGATGCTGGTCGATAAGTCTTTTC
>QIGV01000108.1 GCA_003230085.1 Gammaproteobacteria bacterium | reverse complement strand
TCCCCCCATCGCTGTGCTGGAACAGCTTTACCCGTGAATGTTCCTGCTCCAGTCGCCGACAAATCTCCAACGCATTGTCGGGCGATTTGTCCTCAACCAGGATGACCTCGGCAACCTCTTTCTGGCGCAGGGCGGAGTCCACAGCGGATTCGACATACCGCTCGGCATTGTAAACGGGGATTATGGTAGATATATCCATAGTTGGCAGGTTGGCGAGAGTGGCTTGGTCGCTATATTGTGGGTTGGGGCCTGTGGACTTTAGTACTCAATTTAGATACTAATAGATACTAACCCAATGGCTTTCTTTCCAGCAAGCAGGTGACGCAATGACTGCGCATACGTATTTGCCAAGGCATGTTAACACTAAATAATGTATGCTGTGGCTATGAAAATCACAACGTCGCAGTTGTACAAAAAGCGAAATGAGATTGAATGGTCGTTACGTCGCCTCAGGGGATTCCACCGGATATTTTCACTTTTTTTATCTACTTCGCGCTTATAACGGATGCACTTAATAGTGTTAACACGACCTGGCGTATGCTGTGATTTATCCGCTTAGTATGGCCACTCCATGAAAATCGCATTGTTCATCGACCAATTCCCGAAAATATCGGAGACGTTTATTCTAAATCAGGTAGACGGTTTGCTGAAAGATGGCCATGAACTTACTATATTTCCCTACCGGCACAGTGGTGAAACACAGCTCCATAGTATTGTTAAACGTCATCGCTTGTTGGAGAAGACTCAGTTCCCCGATGTCCGGGAGCAAACAAAACTTGGTGCAGTCTGTAGCACGCTTCGTTTGGTGGTACTCAGCATGGTGCGTGGCCAATCGATTTACCGGATGAGAAAGACATTCGGTCATTACAAAGGCATTGGCAACTGGCATTTCGTACTTGCCGGGGCCGAACCATTATTTCGGATTGACGGAGAATTTGATATACTTCTTGCCCATTTTGGTCCGAATGGTCTTCGGGCAAGCTGGTACCGGGATGCAGGTCTGGTCAGTGGCGCACTGGTAACAGTATTTCATGGTTTTGATTTATCAAGTCATCTTAAGCAGTACGGCAGTGACATCTACGCTCCCTTGTTTGATCACGGTGATCTATTCCTTCCTGTCAGTCACTTTTGGGAAAATAAACTCTTGGCCCTGGGTTGCCCTCAACGGAAAACCAGGGTGCACCACGTCGGCATTGACTGTGAACACTTTGCTTTTCGGGCGCGTGGCTGTGATACCGATAAACCTGTTCGGCTAATCAGCGTTGCCAGACTGGTAGAAAAAAAAGGTATTGAATATGCCATACGGGCATTGGCAATGCTGGTCGCCGCAGGGAGAAACGTACAATACCACATTATCGGTGACGGTCCCTTACTGAAGTCTTTGCTGGAATTGGTCGCAGAAGAAAAACTGAACAATCATGTGAGCTTCCTGGGTACAAAAAACAATGATGAAGTTGCTCATGAGTTGGACAAGGCTGATATATTCCTGGCGCCAAGTGTAACCAGTCGTAGTGGCGATATGGAGGGTATCCCTACCGTCATAATGGAGGCTATGGCAATGGGTATGCCCATTGTCAGCACTCGGCACAGCGGTATTCCAGAGTTGGTTGAGGACGGCATATCTGGCAGACTGGTTGCAGAGCGTGATGTGGTAGAACTGGCAGCCGTGATAGAAGCGTTCATGGATAACCCGAGGAGCTGGGCTGCCTTGGGGCGGGCCGGTTGGAAAAAAGTACTCGAGGAATTTAACATCAGGACGCTGAATAAACAGTTACTTGATGCATTTGAGAATCTGGCTTCATTGTCGTGATAGTGACACTAGAGCAAAATCATTCGGTGGTCTCAATGGAAATTGATTGCATTTGGAAGTAAAATTGCTTGGCAAAGAGAGCTTTGATAGTCGGACAGTAATTGTGTGAGTACGGGGGACGACGGGTCCGAACTCGCGGATATTGGGTGAGTGGCTGCGGCGTTGTGGCTGGCCGTTCATCGTATTGCCAGGGTTTTTTCACCATCCGTCAGGATTGTAGAAACATGACGACAGATCAAGCCATAGAAAGGGATCCCGTTTATTTTACCATCCTGCCCAGCAAGGCTGGCTTTACTGATCAACTCTACCAGTTCAGTGTCTTCTACAAGCTTGGCCTGTCTCTTGGATACGTTTATTTGCATAGTAAGTATGTCTCCGATCGGGAAGGTTCGGAAGATATCTATGATTTCCTGGGCTTCAATGAGCATTTTCAACAACACACGTTAACCCCTAAAGACAGGCTCTATCATTTGATGGGAACGAACAACTGCCAGGGGCAAGAAAAAATGGGCAGATTTGGAGCGGTAAAAGGAGTACTCAAAAGAGCAAAATTTTGGGCGGTCAGGAAACTCTTTTTTGATGAATTTAACTTTGTAGATGTCGGCCTGGATGAAACAGCACTACACATTCAAAACCTGGAGCCTATAGAGCACTTTCAAAACTTGGTGCGGAACATAGCGTCAAGGAATTTTACCGGGGATCCGAAGCGTAAAAACGTGGTGCGCTTCTATTTAGTAACGGGTAGATATTTCTTTTTGAAACTGGCCCCACTGGTCTGTCAAAAAATACCATACTTTCAGGACGGCCTGGATTTGCGTTCGACGTACTTTAAGCATGTCCGGAACGAACTCACGAATTCGATATTTGATGAAGATAAAATAAAACTCGAAATGCACATCAGGCTAGGCGATACGGCATTGATGGAGACGCCATGGCATAGTTTCGTGCCATTATGGTCGGGGCGATCTCTTAGACCACTAATAGAATATCCTGATAAAAGCAACAAAATTTTTGCTCACACGATGGATGTAACCGATTATTGGCGTTTCCTGAAAAAGTTTACCAGCTATTTTGAGCCGGATGATGTGTCCATGGCTGTATTTTCAGATGGCTATGAAAGAGCATTTAAAGAACTTTTTCGAATGCTCGATGACTTGAGTCTGGATGACAAGCAAATTCAAGCTTTAAAGGAGTCATCCCTGACATATGAGCAAGAAAAGTTTTCGGTATTCGATGAGATCAGGAATTGTGTTTGCGTAGTAGGTGAAAATAATAAGGCATTAAAGGACCTGGTTAACGCAAGCCTTGTTGCCGATGTCATCGTGATGGGTTGTAATCAGAATATGATCAGCAAGCTGTTGGTAGCCTACGGAAATGCGAATCCCGACAGGACAAGCATCATAATCATGCTCTATAGGGATAAATTGCCGGATTACCAGATTATGCTGGGAGAAAGGGCGGTCATCTACCCGGTAGATATAGCCGATCTTGATTCTGACGACCGGTTGGTGGACGCGGTCAGTGCGATAAAGCGCCGTTATACGGTGTGAGCGGTCAGTACAGGGAATTGCCGGCCCCTTGGTGACTAAAGCTGTAATTTGCGAGAATGATAAGATATATTGCCATTGCCAGCATTTTGGACCAGCCAGGATATTTACCGGGCTTGGCTGGTAAATGAGCAGGCACATATTATAAACAACAGATTGTTTCTTGCTGCGAGGTAGAGGGTTTTTATGAGACATTTCCGGGGCATTATTATCAGCGGCTTGTTTCTTCTTCCGGTAGTACTACTACCGGTGAACGTATGCTTGGCGGCAATAGAAAAATTTAATCCTTATGTTTACGGCAAGGTGCTTTACGATTCGAATATTTTCAGAGTTTCAGGTGATACGACCGACCAGCAGAGCGATACCGTTAGGAATTTAGGCGCCGGGCTGAATGCTGACTGGAAGTTGAGCAGGCAGCACCTGTTGCTGGATGCATTGGTGGATCGCGCGAAATACGACGCCCGGAGCGAACTGGACCACACGCGCATAAACGGACGAGGTACCTGGGCCTGGCAGGTAGGTAATCTTTGGAGTGGTAAGCTGGGATATGAATACAAGAAGGTATTGTCTTCATTCACTCAGCAACTTGTTCCAATAAAGGATATGCGGACCACACATAGGAGCTTTTGGAGTGGCGGTTACCAGATTCACCCCGATTGGACAGTTTCAGCGGGGTTGGATTACGCAGACGTATCATACCAGGAGCGTAACGTCCTTGATCGAAAGACGAGTACTGGAACGCTCGCAGTTCAATATAAAAATACGCGCAATACCTATGTGGGCGTGCAGGGGGACTATGCAAAAAATGATCTGAAAAATTTCGACATCGCCCCAGGTATTTCAGTCAATAATGACTACGACGTGGTGACGATCAGCGGTGTCTTTTCCTGGGAAGGGTCAAAAAAGTCGACTCTGATGGCCATGCTGGGATATACCGATGTAAGTTATGCCGAGTTGAAAGATAGGGATTTCCAGGGTACCACAGGACGTCTGACTTATCGTTGGGCTTTGACGGGTAAGACGAGAATGGATATCGCAATGTGGCGTAAGACAACCTCGCTTTATTATGAAGTTGCCAGCTATGTGTTGCAGAAAGGGGCAAGCATTATACCAACCTGGTCTGCTTCACCGAAAATCAGCGTCAAAGGCAGGATCGAGTACACCAATAATGACTTTAAAGCGCAAAACGGTTTAAATAGGCAGCAGCGTGATGACGATACATGGAGGTACGGATTTGGTGCCACCTGGAGTCCGCGGCAATACCTCAACCTGTCCTTGAGATACGATAGAGTAACTCGTGAATCCAGTATTGACATTCGCGATTACAAAGATGATATGGTCACCGCTAAACTGCGCTTGCAGTTCTAGCAAGGGTTTGACGGAAGAATAATGTGGCTGAGATTTTTAGGGCAACAGAATGAAAATTCTGCACCTTAATACAGACGCTCAGCTTGGTGGAGCAGGTATTGCAGCGTACAGACTGCACAAAGGGCTCAGGGCATTGGGTGTTGACTCGATGATGCTCGTGAGTAAAGCAAGACAACAAGAAGACTGTATCATTACTCCATCCAGTACTTCCGAAAAGATTGCCGCGCGTTTATACCCAATGCTTGACCGAATACCGGGAAAATTGTCGGGGTTACCCCTGGATAGAATTTCGTCTTCATGGATGCCTGGCAGATTGCTGCGTCGGGGCAGTCAGCTGCAGCCAGATGTTCTGAATCTGCATTGGGTCAACGACGGGTTCATGCGGATAGAGATGTTGCCGAGGTTTCGGCAGCCTATCATCTGGACCCTGCATGATATGTGGCCATTTGCAGGCGGTGAGCACTACGTAGGGGAAAGTGTCAGATACAAAGAGGGCTACACGTCGTTAAATCGCCCGGAATCTGAAACGGGGCTTGATGTCAATCGCTGGATCTGGCGAAGAAAAAAGAAGTCGTGGCGAAATATGAAAAATCTGGTAATAGCGTCGCCCAGCAGGTGGCTGGCCAAATGCGCTGCTGAGAGCGCCCTGTTTCGTGATCTCAGGATTGAAGTTCTGCCGAACGGCGTCGACGATGATCGTTTCCACCCTATGGACCATGCAGTCGTCAGGCGCATTCTGGGATTGCCGGAAGACAAGAAGCTGATACTTTTTTGCGCCGGTTCGGCAACCACTGATAAACGAAAAGGCTATCACCTTCTGGTCGAGGCGCTAAAAAAACTGGAGACGCAAGTCGACTCTGAAGATTATGCATTGCTTGTAGTTGGGGCATCGTCGGGAGCAAATCCATTTTCAATCCAGACACACTTCCTTGGCATGCTTCATGATGAAATCAGTATGGCACTTGCCTATGCAGCTGCCGATGTGTTCGTAGCTCCCTCGACCGAGGAGAACCTGGCGAATACGGTGTTGGAGTCCTTGTCATGCGGAACGCCGGTC
>QIGV01000155.1 GCA_003230085.1 Gammaproteobacteria bacterium | reverse complement strand
ACCCCCATGAGGCGCTGCGCGCGTTTGCGATTCACCTCATACCCAGGCCATTCAGATACACCGTCATGCGTCGGCTGCCGTAAAAGTGTGTCCGTGTCTATTGCTGATCAATGTTTCGCAGCAACTCTAACGTATCCTCACTATCCTCAATGGGATGGTAGTATCAATTGGCTTGTCCAAGGCTCAGTAACTCACATGGCCGTCGAATACTCAGTTGCAGATGTTCCGGCACAATTCACTGCCGTTTGGTTGCAATCGAGTCCGGCAGTGTTTTTATCCAGCTTAGGTTCTAACTCCATGTTTAAGCAGCCCACTTCCTCTTAATGCAGTCTGGCCTGAATCGCTTCCCGGCCCCCTTCCCCAATTACCCAACCAGGCCTAAATAGTTCGCGGGCTCCAGCTGGTACCAATCGTTTCCATTGGTGAATCTGCGTCGGATGCATCTGATACTGACCCGCCAACCTTTGACTGTCCTCTGCACATTCAAGGCTTCCAGGGCCACCTAAAACTCCTGCACTTTTCCACATCCGTTTCTGTCCCATGGCATCCTCCTTTCAAACCCACCTCTGAATCATACTACACCGGTGGTATGAATTTGGGGGTCCACTATGGTCGCAGGACCTGCACGGGCCCCATCGGCGAGTCTTCTTGATTATCTTGAGGGGTTTTCGTAATACTAATCAAGGACTGGCTTGGTTCTTCCCATGGTGTTGCTATCGATTCTTGGTCGAACGCCATCTCACCACAGTGGGGGGAGCCGTTTCAATTTTAACTAAACTTATCACACATTCGGAGAAGGTCGCGGTCATGTAGGCATGAGCATCAAAGCTGGAGCGACTTTCAAAATGCTGCCATGCGTAGCGGGGATCTCTTTTATTGCCACGCTAGATATGTTACTGCCTCAACTCAGTTTCTGTATACTTAATACTTCCTAATTAAGTTTTAATATTTTTTTCAGTGCACCAGAGAAAAAACTTAATAACCAATTAACCACAGCGGTATTTTCCACAAGGAGTATTGAATGGAAAATGAATCAATTGCGAATTGGATTACGATATTCAAAAAGACAAAAAACCCTTTCTATTTGATAAAAGCGATTCTTCTTATAGTACGTCAACGTAAAATTGACGAGGTAGCTTTTGGTATTTATTGCGAATTGTTTTTTAAGCCGTCGAAAGTATTCGTGAGGAATGGTGCTGAGCGTGAAGAATGTATGAACATGGCCAGGACGGCTGCCGACTTGTATAAGGAAAGACCATTTTTTAGTAGAGATCAATTGATAGAATATTTTGGTGACAAATTTAAGGTAAGTGCTTTGCCGCCTGGGTTTACAGGATGCAGAACCGAGAGCATAGTCCAAATAAATAATGTATTAATTGTAGGTGACTACGGCACCACAGATGCCTCGGCAACCGTTGCTATCATCAGTAAGGACACATGCACTATAAATAATTTCTACAACCAGCTGCCGGGCGTTCTGCATATACACTCAATACACCTATTCAATGAGTCCGAGCTTCTTATTTCAACCGGTGATACCAAAAAATTGACGGACTTGTGGATAGTAGAGGGTAATGACATCAAATTCAAAAAGAGAATAAAAAGGTATCTGGCAGGATATACCGGCGCCATTAAAGTAAATAATCAACACTTCTTTGGATCTGATTTCAGTGGACGCCCAAATTTTATAGAGACCCTCGAAGGGGAAAGATATTTTTTCCCATCTAAGGCATATAGAATGTATGTCCAGGCTTTTTATGCATTTTCAGATAGGTATATTGCATCAATAAATGTTGATTTAGGCTGTCTGGGTGATCAAACAACACTGTCAATTTTCGATACGGTACATAAACAGTTTATATTGTGTGAATACTATCGTCGGGCGGACGGTTTCCCCAAGTAAGTGAAAATATTTTTTTATCTCTTTTTTCTAGAGAATCGCAGAGATTGACCTGCCCCTATTTTTGGGCCACTTGGCCTGTTAGGTTTTCCGAGTCATATGGGTCTTGCTGCCCCTCAACGGGTCCCCTTCCGACCCGACCCCGCACTCGGGTCGAGCATTGATCGTGGCTTTATGGCCAATTGTGGACCTCAAGATTTTCGCCTCCCCCTTTGCTCTTCTCTTCCCGATGGTCTTTCGACTCGGCGAGCCCCAATAGGCAGTCGCTGGGGTCTGATAGCCTAAGGCACTATGTGGCCGCTGCTGATTATAGTAGTGGCGCCAATTCTTCAATCACCACCCGGGCTTCCGTCCCACTCCGAAATTGTTCCGCATCAAGGCACTCTCGTCGCAAGGTCCCATTGAAACTCTCATTGCTTCCATTTTGCCAGGGCTTCCCGGGTTCAATGCGGCTCGGCTGAATCCCGTGGTCATTAAAAAAAGTCTGGAGGGCCTGAGCCACCAGCTGCGGCACATTATCACTGCGAATGCACTGGGGACGGCCAAAACGCGCCAAGAGGCGGGTCAGTACGGCGAGCACTCGTTCATGAGACAAGGAGCGATCGACTTCAATCGCTAAACAGAGCCGCGTGGCCTCATCCTTCACGGTTAAACATCGAAAGGATTCGCCCGTGGTGGTCACATCATGCATAAAATCCCAACTCCACACCGCATTCTTCGCCTTGGCTACCGGTTGCAGGGTCGTTCCAGTCCTGATTTTCTTACGGAGCTTCCGGATGGGAATTTGTAGGCCTTGTTGCCGCCAGATCCGATGGACTCGCTTCCGATTGACCTGCCAGCCACGTTGCAGCAGAAAGCCTTCGGCGAACCGGTAGCCCTAGTGGGGATAGCGGTGGGCCACTCCCCGCAGGGCCTTGGCCAGGCGCGCATCGCGCTTGGGGCGCTTCGCCTCATACTTCACCCCAGACCGCGCCGTCGTACAGAGCCAGGCGGCCCGCCTGACACTTAGCCCACGCCCACATGCCGCTTGCGCGATCTGCCGTCGTGCCCGTGGACTTCCCACTTTTTTGCCTGTAGTTCCTTCATCACTTTCACCTCTAAATCCCGTTCGGCCAGGACTTTTTTCAGTCGGGCATTCTCCTGCCGTAGTTGGCGTAACTCCCGGACATCGTCTACTTCCATCTGCCCAAACTGGCGCTTCCATCGATAAATGGATTGCTCGGAGACCCCATGCTGCCAGGCCGCTGCTTCAATGGTTGTCGTCTCCGCGGCCCGCAAAATCCGCACAATCTGCTCTTCCGTGAATCGCTTCTTCTTCATGTCGGTCCTCCTCAGGTTGAGGAAAACCTAACATACCCTTGGTCAAAAATTCGGGGAGCACTCCAAGATGACATTTTTGTTGCCATATATTCCCATAAACTGTCAGGTCACTCTTCTCCAAAAGAAAATTGGAGAAACCCTTTATTGCAAGATTGTTACTTTCGTTGGTGCTGCAGGAGAGGTGTAATCCTCTGTTAAAACCTGTTCTATAGCCCCCATGTCATAAGCCTTGCCTTGAAACCGTTTAGTATTAAAGAAATCTACGTGAACCTCTGGAATATTCACACCACTATCGATGGCTGGACTTCCTGATTTGAGTTTAAAATCATGTTGTAAAGGGTCTACAAACTTAGGATCCGTGGTAAGATTTTTCTCAACGATAGTCCCAGGAGCCTGGTTAGCTGCCAACCAAATGTTCGTTCCGTTCTTATAGACGATGTTGTTTTTAATGATGGTATTTTTCGCACCAGTCCTGACACCAATACCATACAAGGGGTTGTTATACACGGTGTTATTGTAGACCTTGGCCTGTTCACTGCCCCCCCAGTCTCCAAAAACCTGTATGCCATAAAGGCTGTTGTTATAGGCAATATTATTGTATAGAAGGGCATCTGTTGCGTCGCTGCCGATCGCAAACCCCACTTCTTGATTGTACGCGATATTTCCGTACGCCTCATTACCCTGACCCGCTGCAAGCAGCCATCCTAATGAGTGCATAGCGGCATTTGTCCCATTTTCGTGAAGGGTGCTATATCGTAAAATATTGTAATTTGCCGATCCCCCTCCACCAAACTGCCTACTCATATAGAACTTTCCACCATAGTTAGCATTGTGATGGACGTCACAATATTCTACTAAATTCCGACTGGTTTCAATATAAAACCCATGATCATACCAGTCGGTTCCGTTATGATGCACATCCAAGTTTATGAACTCATGAAACGTATCGGCAGGTGCCCCATATATTTGTTGATTGGCCTGGGAATTGGTCACCAGGATTCCTGTAAATTTTGAATTTTTGATTTCGCTATTTTTCACACGGATATACCGTGTGCCATTCCCGAATTTAAATCCGTGTCTGGCTTTATTCTGGCCATCAATAATGAACCCGTCGATGATGAGGTATTTATCCTGGCCATCCAAAATCAAAAAGAACGCTTTGCCACCTCCAGGTATGATGGTGACTGTGTCTCCTGGATTTGCTGCGACAGTCACAGGTTTGTCCCAGGATGTTCCATTGGGGATGACTGTATTGCTACTGTAGGATGTATCATTGGTAATGTATTCGTTATAGGTCCCTGTTTTGACATAGAGGGTATCGCCAGGGGACAAAACAGAGACCCCTCGTTTGATAGTTTGAAAGGGTGAAGCCTTGGAACCATTTTTCGAGTCATTTCCATTCTTCGCAACATAATAAGTAGTCGCATAGACTGCACTGGCTTCGAATGTGGCCAAGGTCAATATCATTCCACATAGCAAAAAGGGAAGTTTTTTAAAAAATATTGTTTTTCTCATAACTTAGTATCCCCTTCTATAAGATAGCAGTAACAGATTAATTCGTATCCCAGTATTAATCGGCATAGGTAATTAAAACTTTAGGGTCCTAAATGTCAGGGCAATCTAAGCCTGTAAAGCAAGATTAATGAAGGAATATAATGTTCCCCTGAAGCCAAGCTAACGTTGAGCATTGTTCTTGACGCTATTGGCAAGAACGCCGGAGTCACAAAGATTAGTGCAGTTGTCTGGTATTGTACCAGAGCTTTCATTTCCGAATCTCCCTGTTCGCTTCGTCAAAAACCCTAAAACCATGTTGTTACACAGGCGGCTTGTTGTGGTCTGCGAAAGAACCATCCAGCAGATCATCCTGTTCGAATGTGTAATGAATCCCTGCTATAAGTGATACTTGTGACAGGCCTGCTCGAAGTAATGCGCTAACCATTAAAATCGTTATCAGCGGAGCACGGGGACACCCACGCTGGTCGGAGGGTGTCGTCTAGCATCAAATCTCCAATCTCTTTTTCAATCCACTCATCCTTCATAGCATCTCTATCTTTAAATCAGGCACTCAACGCATTTCCCCCTCGCCCCTCATCAGAAATCCTTCACTCAATTCCTCTATTTCGGCTAGTGCATGCTTATAAGCGTGAGCTGTTTTGCCCTACGAAGGTCTCCTCTTTGCAAGGCTTAGTTCCAACGCGGTGCGTCGTTTTGCTGTTCATTACTGAATGGATCTTGTCCCAGTGGCAGGAATCTTCCTACTTCTGCTTGCGTTCATCCTACAATTAGTGGACTCAAGTTCAGGGGAGAAGAATAAGTGGCTATTTAGTTGGCTGTTGAGTACACGGGACTAACAAAGGCCTCAATGCCTTGAAGAAAACGAGTGTGTAGAACAATGCAAGTGGCCATAACACAACATTTGGCAAGCTGGGATCTTGGAAAAATCCGCGAAAGAGTTTGAGCAATTCAGCCGGACTCTGAGTCAACGAGTCCGAATGCGACTAGAGAGCTCATGCTTATCCGGTTGTTTCAGCAGCCCCCCAGATATTGAAGTCAGCTTTGGCCGAGCCATGTCGGAAGGTCCTTTCCCCCTTGTAT
>QIGV01000075.1 GCA_003230085.1 Gammaproteobacteria bacterium | reverse complement strand
TGTCTGTAGATAACACCAAGGTAGTAGTTAACTTCTGGATCGCTCTGGTCTCTGAAACTCTCCAGCACCATCAAAGCGGAGCTGGGCTGGTTCTCCTCTAGAAAATATTGAGCGAGGGCAACCCCCAATCTTCGGACAATTCCTTCTGCTTCTGCCTCGTCTTCAGTAAGCGAAACAGCATATGCGTAGGACTCGGCGGCTAATAGGAATTCTCCTTGCTCCTTTTGAATCTTGGCCATGTTACGATAAGCACCACTATCAGGCCTAAAACGCGTCACTGTCCGGAATTCTTCCAGTGCTGCCTCTTTACGGCCCTGTCGTATATATAGCAATCCCAGATTATAATGTGTCGACACACTGTCCGGGTTGTATTCCAGTATTTCCTCATACTCACGAATGGCAAACTCAACATCACCTGCATCGCGTAACCTTGTTGCACGCTGACTATAGAGCCAGCTCAGCTTGCTGACAGCCTCCTCACCCAACACGGTTCCTCTACCTTCCTCTGCCACCTGTTCCAGCGTCGCTATAGCCTTATTTTCCTGAGCGATATCAACATATAACTGCGCGAGCGCCATGCCAGCTTCAAGGTGACCCGGTTCATATAGAAGAACTTCTTTAAATGCCGCCTCTGCCTCAATAAAGTTTTTTTTCTGATGGTAGATAAGTCCCACCCGGTAGTTGACCATAGGAACATTTGGCACTTCTGATAATATCTGCTGGAAAATCTGCAAAGCCTTTTCCGGTTCTCCATTCTGGCTTAATTCCACGCCCTCACGAAAGCCAAAAACATCAAGTGCCTCCCGAACCTGTCGCCCCGATGGATCCAGTTTAATTACTTTAATTAATTGTTGCTTATAGCGCTTCATATCACCGCGATTGGCGTAGATAACTGCCATACGCATATTGATATCCACATCATCTGAAGCAAGCAGAAGCAGCTCCTCAAATATCTCATCTGCCTTCTCAGTTTCACCTAGACGCAAATATGACCAGCCCACAAGACCTATCACTGTACTATCCTGTGGATATAATTTCAGCAGCGCCTGATACTCTGCCAGAGCTGCCTGAAAGTCACCTTGCTCGGTATAGTCACGTCCCCATGCAAGTGCCAACTGCCTATTCGCCTGCTTTACCAGCTCTTCATTTTCACTGCCGGCAGCAACCTCCTTATAAATTCTTTTTGCATCATCCAGGCTGCCTGTACGGTCATAAAACTTCCCTAATTCATAACGTAACTGCATATTACCTGGCGCTATAGATACGCTGCGCTTGAGGTATTTCTTTGCAGCATCATTATCATTATTCTTCACATGGACCTGGCCCAACCAATAGTTTACCTGTGCATCATCAGGGCGGTGGACTATCAGCGCCTCCAGGATTTCCTGGGCGCCTTCTAACTCACCCCTGCGAATCAGCTTCTTCGCCAAGGGCAGTGCGACATCTACTTTAGCTGTGGATACTTTTAAATCCCTTACAAGTCTTTTAGCATGGTGGCGGTATAGGCCCTTGAGCTTACGCTTTGCTTCCTGGACTTTCTGTAAGTCCATATCCAATTCGATTATCCGTTCATATTGTACAATCGCATCATCAAGATTTTCAGTTTCAGTATACAGTTGGGCTAACAGAAAGTTAGCGTCGGCATAATCAGGAAGGACAAGCAAAACTTTTTTAAAAGCCGCCTCTGCTTGAACGTATCGTTTCTGTTCCAGATAAATTTTCCCGGCTTCATAATTCACTTTGGGGATTTCAGGGACAACAGATAAAATGTGCTTGAAGATAGCTAACGCCTCATCCAAAAGCCCCTGGCGCGATAGCGTCAGCCCTTCCTGGAAACCCATCAAATCAAGAGCGCGGGCGGCACTCTCACCTTGAGGTTCAATCTGAATAATTTTTAAAAGATGCTGTTGAGACTTTAACTGCTTCCCTAGATACTGGTATGATTCGGCGACTTGCATGCGCATATCAATATACCTATGCGCATCCTCTTCCTCTCCTGACCCAAGCAATGGCTCAATAATTTCGACCACCATGCTATATCGCCCTGCTTTGAAGTAAGCTTTACCTAACCACTCCTTGTATAACAACTCATCAGGAACCAATTCGACACTCTTTTTAAACAAGGCAATTGCATCTGTATAATTCTTTACCTTGAAAAATATTTTTCCCAACCAATAATGTGCCTGTGGATTTTCAGGTTGGCGCTTTATGACTTCCATGAAAATCTTTTGTGCGCCATTGAATCCATTTAATTCAAGCAGCTTTCTTCCTTCATCTACGAGTTGCTCGGCATCAATATCGATATTTTTTTCATAGATGGCGGACGCTTCCAGCAAGATGTCAGCTTTTTTAATTAAAATGGGTTGTATTTTTCCCCTGGCCTGAGTGGCTTCACGACTGAAATCGTAGCTGGTAATTACTTCATTGTAGACCCTGACAGCAGCATCATCATGCTCCGTGCTAGCGTACAAATCTGCAAGCTTAAGGAGAACCTTCGGCTTCTCGGGATGGTCAATTGACGCAGCCTTTATATAGGCATCTTCTGCAGCATCGGTATTTTCCTGCAATAAAAAAAGATCGCCCAGATAAGAATTGGCCTGGAAATCATCTGGCACTATTGACAGTAGGCGCTCAAATTCAGCCAATGCCTCTTCCAACTTTCCCGCTTCCATTAATTCTTTGCCTTTCTCAAGGCCAACCAGATTGAGGGCTTTTTTACGTATATCTGACGTCGGGTCCAACTCAAGTAGTTTTATAACCTGCTGATTTGATCTCTGCTGCCTGCCCTGTCGGTCATAGATAATTGCAAGATTGAGTCGAGACTCGGCATCATACGGTGATAATTCCAGCTTCCTAAGTAATACCCGTTCTGCCTCATCAAGCATATCTGCTTCAATATAGGCTTCACCTAAATCTCTCAATAAACGGGCATTGTCGGGGGCAAGATTACTGCTCTTTACCATCAGCTCTACGGCTTTTTTATATTCCTGACGCTTTTTATAGACTTGCGCCAGCCAGTAATACCAGCGAGCATCATCAGGCTCATGGATGATCAGTGACTCATAAATATTCTGCGCCCCATCCAGATCGCCATCGTCCAATAGGGACTTCCCTTTACGAGATATATCTACGGAAATTCTGGACAGTTTTTTATGGGCCTCCTCAGCCTCCGCGCCCCTGCCTCCCAATGAAATAACTTGCTGATAATATTCATTGGCCTCAGTTAATTTTCCCATAGCCGTATACACCGAACCCAACTTCAGCTTAAATTTTAAATTAGCAGGGCTGGATTGAATCGCTATTTTAAGGGCAGCTTCCGCCTCCTCATATTTTTTCTGTTTTTGCAGAATAGTCCCTAGATAATAATTGGCCTCTGCCTGGTCAGGGATAATATCGATAACTTGCTGAAATTTTTTCAAAGCCAGGTCGAATTCGTTCTTGCGCGCCAGAGTCAATCCCTCTTCCAGCCCCAAGCTGTTTATGGCTGATTTGGCATCATCACTATCGGGCTCTCGATTGATGATCTCTTGATATTGATTGACTGCAAGTTCATGTTGATCATTTTTCTCATAAACCCCGGCCAGCAACAGACGTAACTTCGTATTCTCCGGGTCAGCCGCCTGTAGTTTCTCCACGACCAGAACAACTTCATCATGTTGTCCCAATTTCTCATAGCTGTTAGCCAGACGGCGTAATAGTTTTAAATCATCCGGGTAAAGTGCTACTAAAGATTGATAGACATCAGCTGCCTTCTGATGTTCGCCCTGTTGCGTATACTCCTGCGCCTGCAACAAATCCATCTTCTTCTCAGCCCTCGCAATAAGGGCTTCGTTTTCAGCACCAGCGATGATCTCAGCATAAACACGCCAAGCATCTGTATCCTTGCCTACACGCTCATACGCATTTGCCAATTCCAATTTGAGCTTCATATTTTCAGGTGCTGTTGCAACACTCTTCTCAATTTGTAAAACGCCTGCCGTATAATCACGACGCTTCATAAAGACCTGTCCTAGCAAATATTGCCCCTGGGCATCATTCGGCTTGCGGGTCAGGTAGGCCTCTAATATTTGCTGGGCACTCTCAATATCATTACTATTCAATAGCTTCTTGGCCAGAGCCGGGGCAGCACTTGCATCAGCATCTGTTGTCTGCAATGCCTTAATCATATTCTGCGCTTGTTTTCGATATAAGGCTTGCAGGCTGTACTTTGCCTCTTTTCCGTATTTTGACCGTGGTGTCTGCCTTACGATTTGCTCCAGGGCCAAGATGATCTCATCCAGACGGCGCAATTCAGGATCAGCCTCATAGTATTTTTCGTCTTTAGAAAGGGTAATTATTTCATCGTATAGTTTTTCAGCTGACAGCAACTGCCCTGCCTGCCTGTAGGCCTTGGCCAGTGCTATTTTTAAGCGGAGATTATCTGGTGAAATCAACACGCTCTGCTTGATCTGAGCAATACCTTCATCCTCCCTATCGAGCGCCAGATATACCTGGCCCAACCAAAAATGCACTTGGGGATCATCCGGATATCCACGCACAAGATCCAGGAATAACACCTCAGCCTCTAACCATTTCTCCTGTTTGATTAGTTCCCTGCTATGAGAAAATATCTGTTTGAAAGCAGCACCAGGAACGAGTTCTTTATTCTGACCCCCTGGATTCGGGTCTTGGGGGTTATCTTGAGCAAATAAAGAGGGAGATAAGGCCCAACTGAGCAATAAAATGTACGCTGAAAGGTAAGATTTTTTATTATTCATGCGCGCAGAGACCACTGCATACATGGGGTTTAGCCGCCAAAATACAACATATTGACTGCTTTACACCGCTATTTTTCAAGAGGAATTGAATAAAGCATTGCTTGCTTACCACACCCTGAATTTTTTTGCCTGCCAGGACAATGGCGCAACAACAGCGCCATGCCCGGCGCCATCCAAGCTCGTTGGTAGCACCTATATTTGGGAGTTGATGTAATTTCAGCACTTCTACTAGATCTATATCTGTAAATGATGGGCACATGGCGGTCATTTTTATTGTAAAATTAACCTAATAGTTAATTCTATTTATCTTTTATCGTCCATGGGGATACATGACCAAAGGCTTTTCAGCATGCGGGTATGCATAATCAGCAGTGTTGGCTGGTGATGACCTCGAATATTGCGGATCTTCCTACAATCCCAAGTATTTTAACTTAGCCTGCTGATCTCTTCGAGATGAAACTTAATCTTTATCAGCACGACCCATAGAGTATATGCAGGATTTAAACCAATAACGCAGATGTTATACATGTCAGGCTTGTATAACATTGTAACATAGACGACCAAACAGCTTGAATGTTATTTCTGATCGATTTTCTCTCTTTTTCATATTGTTATGAATATCACTTCAACATAAAAGTTCATTTCCATGAAAATTACAACGATATTGAACACCATCATTAGGCAGACTAAAGATGCCTGGATGTCTACTACCCATACTAACGCCATGATTATTAATAAATTGTCAAAAATACTGGGGAATGGATGTCGTTATCGCCAAATAGGGCGATTACAGCATGCCGAAGCATTTTACTGGAAATTTTTTGGCCATACTCCAGACCATCCAGAAACACTTAATCTACTGGGTCTACTAGCCCAGTCCAACAAAGAAATACAAACCGGTCTGAAAAGTTGATCGGTCGAGCAATATCAATGATCACTTTAGTCTGGGTACTACACTGAAAGCTGGAAAAAAATATTGACGTTACCAATATGAAACAATATGGACTACGGCAAAAATAGTTGCTATGAATATTAACCAACAACAACTGCAACGATTAA
>QIGV01000036.1 GCA_003230085.1 Gammaproteobacteria bacterium | reverse complement strand
GATGATTTTACTCGTATCGGCGTCAACCCCCAGGTTAAGCCATCTCAGATCCCGGTTCCCGTCGATGACCGGCATATTATCCTGGTTGACGATGTTCTATACACTGGGCGCACCATCCGTGCAGCCCTCAATGAAATCTTTGATTATGGCCGCCCGGCATCAGTCATCCTGGCTGTACTTGCAGACAGGAATGGCCGTGAACTACCCATCCAGGCAGATATAGTGGGCAAGCATATCGACCTCTCGATGGATCAGCATATAAAACTCCAGGGGCCTTTCCCGCTGGAATTGAAAACTGAGGGAATATCCTAGACGTGTGACTATTTTGATCAATTCATAATGAATAAACAAAATATCCAGTTAGACCAGGACGGCGGCTTACGGCACTTCCTGACGATTGAAGGGCTCAACCGCGCCCTATTGACCGACATACTGGATACAGCAGAATCATTTACCAGCATCACTGAACAAACTATCAAGAAGGTACCGTTATTACGCGGGAAAACTATTGTCAATCTCTTCTTCGAGGCCAGCACCCGTACTCGCACAACCTTTGAACTGGCCGCCAAGCGCCTGTCGGCGGATGTGCTGAATATCGATGCCTCGATCTCGGCAGCCACCAAAGGTGAAACACTGCTGGACACCCTGAACAATCTCGAAGCCATGCATTGCGATATGTTCGTGATACGCCATCCCAACAGCGGCGCCGCACATTTTATTGCCCAACACGCAGCCCCTCATGTGAGTATTATCAATGCCGGGGATGGGAGCCACGCCCACCCTACTCAGGCCATGCTGGATATGTTTACTATCCGACGCCATAAAGGTGAATTTCATAATCTCTGCGTCGCCATAGTCGGTGATATCATGCATTCACGTGTAGCACGTTCCCAGATTCATGCGCTGAGCACCCTGGGTGTCAAGGAAATCCGTGCTATCGCACCCCGCACATTGATACCTGCCGAGGCCGAAACCCTGGGCGTCCACATATATAATGATTTGCGTGAAGGGTTGCGCGATGTTGATGTGGTCATCATGTTGCGCCTGCAATACGAACGCATGCGCGGCGCCTCACTTCCCAGTGAACATGAATACTATCAGCTGTTCGGTCTCACTGAGGATAAGCTCTCTCTGGCCTGTCCGGACGTCATTATCATGCATCCCGGTCCTATCAACCGTGGCGTTGAAATCGAATCAGCCGTTGCGGATGGTCCCAGGTCAGTCATATTACAGCAGGTCGCGCACGGTACTGCTGTACGCATGGCAATCATGTCTCGGGCCATGCGGCATAAGATCGTCGTTGCAGGCGGAGAAAGCAGTTGAAACTTCATATTACCGGAGGGCACATTATCGATCCTGCTAACGGGCTTGATTCTGTTGAAGACCTCTATATTGCAGAAGGGAAAGTCATCCAAATTGGGGGCTCCCCGGACGGTTTTACCCCTGACAGTGTCATTGAAGCGAAAAATCAAGTTGTCTGCCCCGGACTGGTGGATCTTCGCGCTCAATGCCGTGAACCCGGCCAGGAATACAAGGCAACAATTGCCAGTGAGACCTACGCAGCTGCCAGCGCTGGCATCACCACGTTGTGTAATCCACCGGATACTGACCCGATAGTTGACAGCGCAGCAGTGGCTGCCTTGATACAGCGCCGCGCAGAGCGCATCGGCATGGCGCGCATCGTACCGCTTGGCGCGCTGACTAAGACGCTCAATGGTACTCAGCTCAGCGAAATGAGTGCTCTGAAGGATGCCGGTTGTGTGGGTGTCAGCAATGATTGTTATCCGGTGGAAAACAACCTGATTATGCGTCGGGCGCTGGAATATGCTGCTACCTTTGATCTGACTGTCTTTATCAGGGCCCAGGACCATGGTCTGATTAATAACGGCTGTGCCCATGAAGGAGCAGTCAGCACCCGTCTGGGACTACCCGGCATTCCTACTGCGGTGGAAACCGTCGCAGTTGCTACCCACCTGGCTCTGATAGAACAAACCGGCGCACGCGCGCATTTCACTCTTTTATCAAGTGAGCGCGCGGCGCAAATGATTGCGCGGGCACAGCATGATGGCTTGCCGGTAACAGCTGATGTCTGCGCGCACCAGCTTCATCTCACAGACAATGACGTCCTGGATTTCGATAGTCTTTGCCATGTTTCGCCCCCACTACGAAATCAACGGGATCGAGACGGCCTGCGACGCTGGCTTGCGCATGGCGCGATCACGGCCATTTGCTCCGATCACCAGCCCCATGAAATGGACGCTAAATTGGCGCCCTTCAGTGCAACGGCAACCGGCATCTCGGCCCTCGAGACACTCCTGCCCCTGAGCCTGAAAATGGTCGATGAAGGGGTGTTGAGTCTGACAGCCGCTATTTCATGTCTGACCTGCAGGCCAGCCCGAATCCTCGGTATTGATGCCGGGACACTCTCAATCGGTGCACAAGCGGATATCTGTATATTCAATCCCGATGAACACTGGATACTCAACGATGAAACGGTGCAAAGCCACGGACACAATACCCCGTTTTTTAACTGGGAAATGAAGGGTCGTGTCACTCACACCCTCTACAGGGGAAATGTAGTTTATAGCTTACAAAACACCACGAAACAATGACCGTCCAGCTACTCGCAGAATATAACTTTTCCAGAGTTCGGGTTGGAACATGAGTCCACGCAATACGATATTTGTAGAAGACGCCACGGTTATCCTCCACCAAAAACATAAGGGCGATCAATATATACTCCGCCTAAATGCGCCGCGTATCGCACAGCATGCCCGCCCAGGTAGTTTTATTCACATCCGTTGCCACGAAATGATACCCATGCGACGTCCCCTCTCTATCATGCGTACTAACCCAAAGGATGGCTGGGTTGAATTACTTTACCGGCTATTCGGTGAAGGCACCAAGCGACTGTCGCAGCACAAAACGGGTGAACAACTGAGCCTGATGGGCCCTATCGGCAAGCCCTTCGTATTTCAGTCTTCGCGGCCAAGGCCACTCTTGATCGGGGGAGGCGTCGGCATACCACCGATGATTTTTCTTGTTGACTCAATGCGAAAAGCGACAGAAAAATACCAGCCTCTGCTATTGATGGGCTCAGAAACGCCGTATCCATTCACGCCCCGCCCCTCACAAATACTGACGCCGGCCCTGCCTGATAATGTTATTGCCGCGATGCCATTGATGGAAGACTGGGGTATCACCAGCCGACTGGCCAGTTTGCAGAACTACCCGGGATGCTTTGCCGGCTATGTCACTGATCTTGCCCGCTACTGGCTAAAATCGTTGACGCCTGACCAGCTTGATCAAGTTGAGATCTTTGCCTGCGGTCCTCATCCCATGCTTGAAGCAACGGCACAACTGGCGCATGACTACAAGCTACCCTGTCAGGTCTCACTAGAAGAATTTATGGCCTGTGCTGTAGGCGGTTGTGCAGGGTGTACTGTTCTGGTAGAAACAGCACAAGGTCCAGCCATGAAAAGAGTCTGTGTCGACGGACCGGTTTTTGATGCAAAATCAGTATTTCCGACAAGCTCCTAGCCGCAGAACTCATCACACAGGCCACATCACCCTGTAAGCATACACCCGCCCATCCGACTCCCAGAAAACCATGAAGTAGCATAGAAACCGGGTAGGAGAAAAATATTGGCTCGATTAACAGGAAGAAAAACGGCGTGGCTTGCGGCAACCATTATGCTCTGGTCAGGTATGAATCTGGCCTGGGCGGAGGAACCTGACTGGACGAACTATGCCATGCTGCTGGAACGTCATGTATCGCCAGGCAGTATTGATGGCACGGCAGTCAACCTGGTTTCTTATCCATCAATCAAGGCTGACCCTCTGTTTTCCAACATCACACAGCAACTGGCTCATTACCCACAGGAAAATTTATCCAATCACGAGGAACGCCTGGCATTTTATATCAATGCCTACAACATACTGGCCATTAAGATGGTCACTGATCACTGGCCATTAAAAAGTATTAAGGATGCCGGCAGCCTCTTCACCGCAGTATGGGATAAGCCGGCAGGTGTCCTGAGCGGACATACAGTAACATTGGGTGAAATCGAACACGAAATATTACGCCCCATGGGAGACCCGCGCATCCATATGGCGATCGTATGCGCATCCATCAGCTGCCCGGATCTGAGCCGCAGCGTCTACAGAGCCACAACAATTGACCGTCAACTGGATACGCAAACACGGCACTTCCTCGACAACAAGGAGAAAGGGCTACGTATTGAAGCCAATGGCATCAGGGTCTCGCACATCTTCGACTGGTTTGAAGATGACTTTGCTGCCCAAGGGGGCGTTATGAAATTCATTTCTCAGTACCGGAAAAGTCTACCTTCGAGCTCCCCACTAAAAGCAAACCTGCCCTATAACTGGCAGCTTAACTATAGAGATGATTCATGAGTAAGACGGAATTTGATATCTGTGTTATTGGCGGTGGCGCTGGCGGTTTGGTGGTTGCCGCGGGTGGTGCATCACTAGGTGCCAAGGTGGTCCTGATAGAAAAAAATCAGCTGGGGGGCGATTGCCTGCATTTTGGCTGTGTCCCCAGCAAGACACTGCTGCATAGCGCCAAGGTTGCCCAAACCATGCGCACCGCTGCAACCTATGGCATTACATCTGCAAGCCCCCAAATCGCCATCCCGGACGTAATGGGGCGGGTACAGCAAGTCATCAGCACCATCGAGGTCCATGACAGCCCGGAGCATTTCCGTGATTTGGGTATAGAAGTTATTTTTGGCGATGGGCAGTTTATCTCTCCCATTCAGTACAGGGTAAATGAACGTGTGATTACAGCAAAATCTTTTGTCATCGCAACTGGTTCCAGTCCCGCAACCCCCCCCATTCCAGGGCTGGAAACAACCCCTTATCTCACCAATGAAAGTATATTTTCACTGACAGAACAGGTCGAGCACCTCATCATCATGGGAGGCGGGCCCATCGGAATCGAGATGTCCCAGGCCTTCAGACGCCTGGGCTGTCAGGTAAGCGTTCTGGAACGGGGCAAGCAGATTCTATCCCGTGAAGACTTCGATATGGCTGAAATTGTATCGTCACGCCTGCAAGAGGAAGGTGTCAATATCATCTTAAACAGTAGTGTCACAGGGGTCCAAGGTAATCCCAATGATATTCATGTGACCTACACCGATGCTGAGAGCCGGGAAAATACCATGCAAGGCAGCCATCTGCTGATTTCAGCCGGGCGAAAACCTAATGTGAACGGCCTGGGTCTGGATCAAGCCGGAGTAGAATTGGAGCAAGGTCGTATCAAGACTGACAAGCAGCTGCGTACTACCAATCGTAAGATCTACGCTTGTGGCGATGTGGTAGGCCCATATCAATTCACTCATATGGCCGAACACCATGCCGGCGTTATTCTCCGTAATGCCATTTTTCGCCTGCCAGCAAAAATAGAAGAACGGGTTATTCCTTGGTGTACCTTTACAGATCCTGAACTGGCTCGGGTCGGCCTTTCGGAAGAAGAGGCACAGCAACAAAACATCCCGCATCGTGTTTACGCCTTCCCGTTTAATGATATTGACCGCGCCCAGGCAGAGGGTGAAACAGATGGAAAAGCGAAAATTATCACGAATCTGAAAGGGAAGTTGCTCGGCGCTGCCCTGGTCGGGCCCAACGCTGGTGAACTGATCCATGAATATACCCTTGCAATCGCCAAGCGCATGAAAGCATCCGACCTTTCCGGTGTCATCCATATCTATCCCACTCTGGCTCAAATTAATCGCAGGGTAGCTGACCAGCGATTGAAGAAAATGGATTCAGCGACTCTTTGGCTTACGCGGTTCATAATTGAACAGAGCCTGTTACAATACTCGGTGAAAAATCGTGCGGGGCTTTGAGTCAGATACATGAATTCATTAATAAAGTGAACACCTTAACCGACCCTGAAACATGGGTTTCCCAGCATGGCGATGCCATGTATCGATACGCTTTAATGCGATTGAAAAACCCCACAGTGGCAGAAGATCTAGTGCAGGAAACCTTTCTCGCTGCGCTAAAGGCCCGGCATAATTTCGCGGGTAAATCTTCGGAAAAAACCTGGCTAATTGGAATTTTGAAACACAAGATTATTGATCATTTTAGAAAGAGCAAACGTGAAGTTCTTGTGGAAGATATCAATGCCGAGGCTGACCATCAGGATGAATTTTTTGATGAGAATGGGCACTGGAATACAAGATTCGGCGTATGGAATCGTCCCAATGAAGCACTGGAGCAAAAAGAATTCTGGGAAATTTTCTCCTCCTGCATATCTGATCTGCCAGAGCATCTGGCTGATCTTTACATATTGCGAGAAATCAATGGGATGCAATCTGATGAAGTGTGTAAGGTTTTAAATATTTCAACTACCAATAATATGTGGGTGATGATGTCGCGCGCCCGCATGAGAATCCGTCGGTGCTTGGAAGCCCGCTGGTTTAATGCAGCCTAGCCCAGGTATTTGCTATGTTATCCTGTAAAGAGGTCAGCAACTTAGTATCCCAGTCCCAGAACCGCTCATTGAAAATGAGGGAGCAACTGGCGGTAAAGATTCATCTACTCGTGTGCCGGATGTGCAGGCGCTACCAGAGGCAAATCAGTTTTCTCACTGAGGCAAGTCGGAAGCTCTTGCAAGACCCGCAGAAGAGTGAGCTCTCACTTTCGGAAAATGCAAGAACACGTATTGAGCAATCGCTGAAGCAAGCCACCGATCAGCCATCGAAGAAAGATAATGACTAACAAGGATTTTTCGCAACGATTTAGCAGTTCTGCTATACCTGCTTCAGCTCCTGAATCAATTCGCTGACCATAGACTGGGCATCTCCATAGAGCATGCGGGTATTGTCCTTGTAGAATAATTCATTTTCAATACCGGCAAAACCAGTACCCTTACCCCGTTTAATGATCAACGCATTATTAGACTGATCAACATTTAAGATCGGCATGCCATAAATCGGGCTGCTGGGATTACTGCGGGCGACGGGATTAACCACATCATTTGCACCAATCACCAGGGAGACATCAGTATTGGAAAATTCTGCATTGATTTCTTCCAGATCGTAAAGATGCTCATAGGATATCCCTGCCTCGGCTAACAGAACATTCATATGGCCCGGCATCCGCCCGGCAACCGGATGAATGGCAAATTTCACTTTGACTCCCCTGGACTCCAGCAAATCGGACAACTCACGGATTTTATGTTGCGCCTGGGCCACCGCCATGCCATAACCTGTAACGATGATCACCTTTTCGGCGTAGCGCATCATAATGGCCGCATCCTCTGGTTCGATCGTCCTCATACTGCCTGCTATTTCTCCCTGTGCCTCACTTTGCACCTTGCCAAACCCACCGAACAGCACATTGGCAAGGGATCGGTTCATCGCCTTTGCCATCAACTGGGTCAGCAGTGTTCCAGCTGCTCCTACCACAGTACCTGCGACGATCATGGCGGCATTGCCCATGGCAAATCCCTCGAATGCCAC
>QIGV01000163.1 GCA_003230085.1 Gammaproteobacteria bacterium | reverse complement strand
CTGGTACTCACCGATGGCATCTTCTTCCCGATTCATCATTTCAAAACTCCTGGCCAGGTTTAATCGGGCGCTGATATGTGACGGCGCCTGTTGCAACACGGCCTTATATTCATTGGCCGCCTTAATCACTTCCTGCCGGGTTGAATATATCAAGCCCACATAAAAATGGGCCAGTACATTCTCTGGATCCCTGGAGAGTATGTCTTCAAATTCCCTGATCGCTAAATTCATCTCACCTTTAATGTAGAGATCCTTTGCATTAACCATGATCAGCTTCCCTGCTAATTTTTTTGCTCCCTCATATTCCATTTCCAGTGAAATTGCTATCGCATATTGCTCCACAGATTCTGATAATAATCCCAGCTCATCATAAACTGCAGCCAAGGTCTTACGCCCCTGAATATATTGCGGATCGATGCGGATAATCTGCTCTAGATCTACTCTCGAATTTTCAATATCACCTCGTAGCAAGTAGATCGAAACAAGTTCAACATATGCATCAAGATCATCAGGATTTTGTTCTGTCGCTTCTGAATACCGTTCAATTTTGTCCTGCTCGATCTCATTTGCTACCAACTGCCCAATATCCGTTGCATATATTTGTTTCAGAATATTTCTTGCTTGTTTGATATCGCTAGTATTTTCTCTTTTTTTAATGACGCGCTCCAGCATCTCAATAGCATCACGAACCCGGGAAGTTTCAGCATAAATAAGCGCGAGCCTAAGTATTGAAGCGCTTCTTGCAGGATTGATGCTTATAATTTTCTCGTGCATCTGCTCCTCTGCTGAAATATCACCGGTCCTCTGATAAATATCAGTCGCAATTGTCAGTGCTGCAAGATTATCAGGCTCAATATCCAATATATTTCGTATCAGGTCGAGCGCCTCACCAAGATTTCCGCCATTAACTAATAAATTGACTTCGATAAGATTTAACCGAATTTCTGCCTGTTGTAAAAATTCAGCAGGCGCATTGGACATGGTGATTTTATTTAGAATTTCTACTGTTTTAGCAATATTTTTCTTTCTCTCATAAACTGATGCCAGATTTAAAAAACCTCGATATCCATTGCTATAATCAGGATCAATTTCAAGAATCCTATCAAATAATGTCGCCGCCATTTCCAGCTGATCGGTCAACATATTAGCTATTCCAAAACTGTACAAGATCAATATATCATCGGGATATTCCTCAGCCAATTCACTAAACAACTGCAATGCCTGCCTTATTTTCCTTTGTCTCGCAAATTGCGTCGCTTCATAGTATTTGACTTCCTTTTTTGCTCGGCTACGTAGTGCTTCTGTTGCATGTGCTGAGTTCAATATGGCGCTATATTCATTAATTGCATTTCCGGTCTCACCCAGTGCCTCATAAACCTTGGCCAGGCTTCCGCGCCACTTCAGGTTATCTTCGAATAATGAAACGGCTGATATAATATATTCTTTGGCCACTAATGGTTCACCCATTTTATAAAAAGCAATCCCAATAAAATATATAGGCTCACTCTCCGTAGCAGGGCTGTTTACCATCATTGAAAATATTTCGATCGCCTCATCCAGTCGACCTTCTCTAATATAGGATTCTCCGAGTATAATTTTTTCCGCCTGCCCATCTATTAAACTAGCATCATATTCAATATCCTGAATTGCCATAGAATCAGGCAGGTTAAGCATGAATAAAAGAACTGCCAGAATCCATCTATAGGTCGTTGTATAGGGTTTATTACTCATGACATAATAGTTTTGATAGTCACTTATAAAACATATAAAAAGAGTATAGACATTAGCTTCATAAGTGCGGGGCAAAGGTCAAAAATAAAAATTAACCCGAAACAAACCCCTCCAGCCGCCAAAATCAAGTTTTAGAGTGCTGTAGTTTTCATCCTCATAGTTTGAATTATTATCAAATGGCGCAGCATTGGAGAGATAGCGCAAATTTCCATTGCGATCCAGTATGGCAGGCAATTTAAACTGGATATTATCATTTGGCTGAATATCTTCCTTTCTGTTTGCATTACCTAATTTGTAAGTTCCCGGACTAAAACTATAGCTCGCATCAAGCCCTAGTGAGAGCCAGTCATATAAATAAAATTCCATCCCCATCCCCAACTCCAGCAATAAGATGCCTGTCGCTTGTGATTCTGTCACAACAACTCTTTTGAACGGTTGACTGGTATTACTCTGAAATGAAAAAACAAATTCTTCCTTGTAATCGACATCAAATAGTTCGCGCAGCAACAATCTACTATGAATATTATATTTTTTAGGCCTTTGGAATAACTTACGCTTCCAGCCCAAAGCAAATTCAAAGTATGAAATATCCCCTGACCTTTGATAATTAGTTGGCGTCAACACCCCCTGAAATGGAATATCGGTCAGAACACTTGATTGTGATCGTTAAGCAGCCATTGAAATTCAACACCACTGTTAGCACCCCAATCATCAGATGAAAGTGTATTATCAATAATAAAATCAAAATTTATATTATCCCCGGTGACGGGTAGCTCAAGCCGCCCTCTACCTGGCATCGGCGCGGAGTATTCTCCGCCAGTCAATTTTTTCAGGCTTGGATTATGAGCACCCAGAAACGGTGAAACGCCCCACGACAGGCGCTTAGCTGCGGCAAAACTTTGCATTGGCAGTACCAATATGATTATCAGACACGTGGATAATATTGGTATTTTTATTGGGCTCATCAAATTCGCGCTGTCTTTTTTTGTACTTAGAACCTGGATGAATAACCTTTCAGGTTGTTAATAATTTACATCAAAGTTTTTTAGGCAACCTTGGGCAGGTTACCAGGCATCGTGCATGAAAATAATTATCTCTAGAAAGTATATTTAAATTCAGCATATATTCTGTCGTTGTCGTCAAAATTTCCAAAGAACTGCGCACGCTGTTCTATTGTATTCAGATTTGTCACGTTACCCGCAGGTGTAACGCTGAACAAGGATTTCTTACCATAAAAAAGGTTTAATCCTGTCGCTATCTGAAAATTATCTGTAATCTCAAAGGTCAATTTTGGATTCAAATACAATTCTTCAAGATTTACCAATCCGATTACAAGTAGTTCAAATATTGCTGATTGCTGTGGTAATGGTTTCCGCATGAAGAGCGTTAAGGAAGTATCAAATTCGTCCTGGATCAGTCCGTTATCATAATCAAGTATGATCCACTGCGAGACTGCAGGTGACCAATCAGCGCCCCAAAGACTGAAGTCTACTCCCAAGCCCCATCTGATATGTTTTTTTTGCAACTCGCCGAGGCTATCCACGAATCCGTCATTATTTTTATCAACATCATTTTTCAATCCGAAATATTTATCCGGCACATAGACAATCTCACCCTTTAGAATCCTTGCACCAAGCTGCTTCACGAATGTACCACCAAACATCTTGATGCGCGAAAAGGTAGGGAAGAATTCTGGCTCCTGTGCGGAATTCAAATCGATGGAGCGGAAGATGACAGGGAAATCATCCCAGGTCCAGAAGTAGCTTAATGATACCTCAGTATCATAGAGGTTTGATGAGACCTTGAAACCAAGCTCAGAATTATCCAGCTTGTAGGTATCCGGTTCTTCAGTCCCTGGCACCCGCTGTAGTAGCTCCCACTCTGAACCACGCGGTGCCGACTCGTGAAAGCGAACATCGGGTATCCATACTAATTCATAGGTTGAATTGCTAAGATAGTAATCCAGCTTTAATGACCAAAGCGGGATCCGATAGTCAAGCAGGTCGGGGAGGATTAACTCTCTGAAATCGAGAGGATTCAATTCATCAGTGATACGGATCCCTTCCAGTACACCCCATACGATAAACTGCTTACCAATACGTATGTCCATGTTTTCGGTAAAGAGATCTAGATATAACTCCCTGACTTCGGCAACAGGAGAGTCTTTTTCCTGACGGAGATTATCCACAAAAACCAATGGTTCGTCTTCGTCACGTGCAGAGCGCCCACTGATTGTTTTGTAGTCAAAAAGATCATAGGCCATGTCATAATAAGCCCACCCCGAAAAGACCAAGGCACTCTGTGAGGAAATTCGATATTCTGAATTCAGGTATAAGAGATTTCTAATTTTAGTGATTGATCGCGGCTCATCAAAACGAAAAGCAGTTTCGTTTTTCAGATAACCGTTAATCGTAAGATTCGATAGAAAATCGTTTGTATCTTGCGGCCCATTCTGTGTGTCGACCCCTTCCGCGTACTCAATTAATGCGGGATCCGACTCAAAATTATCGGTTTTCGCCTGGGCAGGCTGGCATCCGAGTAGGGATGCCAAAATTACTGAAAAAATTGAATAAGAAGGAATAGGACAAGGCCATAAGGTGAGACATCTTATTTGCATTTCCTGCATAGGATAACATGATCTTCTCCCGGGCTGGAAAGTCCAAGCGACACGGTACACCCTCGCTCAATCGATATTCCACAAGCTGAGCATTCCATAGCGCGATTTAATTCGATATCTTCCCAACCGATGACCCCGGGGAACTGCTGCTCAGTACGTGTCAGCGCGCCACTTTCAGCAACGCTATCCTTACCAGCATTGTCTTCCCTGATATTGAATGCCTCTTCAAGAATATTGCGTATCAAGATTGAGACCGGTATTCCCAGTTTATTGGCCTGGGTAATCACAGCCTCCTTGAGCTCTCTGGGAACACGTGCGCCGAGGTATTCCTCCTTGCGTTTCATTGCACCCTGTCTAGCCTTATCGCGCATTAGAGATGCTTGTTTCCTTCCTAGTTCGCGCATCTCATTCACCAATTTTTGCATATTTTAACCCTCTGATTACATTGACTGATATACATTGTATAACTCATGTTATACAATGTCAAACATAAATTAAACGGCTGGGATGTGATTTTACTATTAAGCTGCGAGGCTTTAGAGCTGAGTTGATATGGGTTAGTACGTTAGTGCGGGCTGAAACAAAACTCAGATAATATTTCAGTCATTGCGCCTCACCTGGCGATTTAATTTTAGATTTAGGGATGGCATCCGGACCTTTTCTAAGTGAGCGCGCCGAGAAAATGTCGTCTGATAGATTCGTGTTAATCTCAACTTCACTGATTTGAAATACTGAAGCCGTTTGTGTCTGCCGACTTCGTATCAGGACCCTGTCCCAAATCCAGGCATTATTGACCTTCTGCCATTTAATAAATTGCTCCTTTAGCAACTCACCCTTGGTATCGTAATAATCTATTCGGGTATTAACACAATCATCCCATGATGGTGTTTTCAGAAACCAGAAGATGCGCTTGCTATATAAAGGCTTGCTTTCTTTAGGTATGCTTTCGACCATGTAGAATTCCAGGCCCTTGACCGTTTTAGTTTCAAGGAACTTATGATTATCTTCTTCCAGTGCGCGTAGACTGACATCAGCATAGGTCAAATTCGAATTCAGGAAATTATCGCCTGGATCCCGTATAGAGACCCGCCGGATTTTACGTAGAACTGGAAGATAGATCCATTGATCGACATTTTTCTTCGCCTCGCGGACATAGGCCACACGCATAAATGCAGCACCTTTTGCATCTGGCGGGAAGACGGTAAACAACAGCATTTTATCTGCTATGCCATCAACTCCCTTAAAATCTTTCCAGAAACGCAGATACTCACTCTTTTTGGTATTGCCCTGCCTGTCACGAAGCATGACAGTAAATTTTGAGCGTTGATCTTCACCAGGATATTTATAACCGCAGCGCTTGAAAATCTCTTTCCCTGTTAACGCGATCTGCTCATCTGCAATCGCTAAAGAATTTGCGGTAAAAATCCCTCCTAGAAACAGGATCATTCCCCCCAATACTGAGCGATAACTTAAAGACACGGGATAATTATTTTGGCTTATGGTTTGGTTTTAGAAATCAATCTCTGCTGTAAATTCTACAGGACTTAGTGGCAACTTGTCTTCAGGCTCGCTCATGAAGGGGTGTTCCTTTCATATTGATCATATAGTAGTTCTGATATCGTCATTCACTGCCCTGCCAACTCATCAAAACGAATCATTGCATTATAATACTTCAGTTGGATGACTTCGGGAAGACCGTGCGCACGACGAGATGAGAGAAGGAGTATAGACTCCTTCTCTCTGGCATTTTCATTTATATGATTGCGGCTTACTAGAGGGTAGGCTGTTCAGTATCAGGGGATCGGGTTTGGCACCGCCGGCGCAGGTCCAAACAATGTGTCCCAGTCAAAGGGAGTCAGGTAGCCACCGGGTGGAACAGGAGCCAACACGATATCGACCTGGGTCGTCGAGAAAGTACTGGCGGTTGTCGTGACTGGCGTAGCTTGCTGGTCTGTGCGTGTGACCGACTCAAAACCAAAATTTGAAATTTCCGCAGGTGCGCCGGCATCGGCCGTGTTCACCTTCTGGCCGATCCATGAAACCATCACATCATCACCGGCAAGCCAGGTAATCGTTCCACCATTGCCTGTGGCAGTATTATCCAGTGTCAGCGTTCCCCCGACTGTCAGCAACGTGCCGGAACGCTGCTCCACCAAAAAGCTCTGTACATCCGTGGTATTGGTTACTGTGCCATCACCCATCCCAACATCCTGACGCAGGCTCATGGTTTTACCGACAACTGTTGAGGCTGGCTGGTCGATTCTTAGATCAAAGCTATTAACAAAATCATCGCCTGCCGCTGCCCCACCGGTATCAGTAAATCCCTGAGTAATGTTGGTATTCCCCTTACCCACAGGCTTAAAACCGGCGGCATCCGCCCACCCCGTGTACAATTCGGATGTGGTACTGAAGTTGAAACTACCACTTGATTCAGTCGAACGCTGCTGGCTCATGATGCCTGAACCGGTGCTTCTCTGGATAAAACTCTCATCTGAATAGGGGAGACTAACTGCAGGCGTACCGCCGCCAGACCCAGCACCGGTATCAGTAATGATGGTCTGGATATAGGTGTTGCCGTCATTGGCATCCGTTATTTCCTGCTGGAGAAAACCATCGCCACTCACGAGTGGTACGCAGGTCACGCCTGCAGATCCACAGTAAGAGCCCGCGCCGGTATTTGCGGTAATTGTACCTGTATCGGCTGACCAGTTATCGAACACTGGCACCGCATAAACGCCGACCGGAAACAATACCGCCAGCGCGCTGATCTTGCCTATCCATTTAATCGGCTTACTTATACGCATAGTCAATTCAACTCCTTAAAAATAGCAACCGATGATCCCTTATCAGTGTTGACCGTATCCATCCGTAAATGTCAGTCCTCTCCATTCTGGCAAATCTAGTGAGGCCTGAATCTGTTTAGATTTAGAATCTATATAATGATGATTGTACCATATCAACAACTGAGTGTCCATTCAACAAACCAATCACCACCTATTAATGGATCCGTACCTCATTGTTTTATATGATATTTAATGTCAGCCCATCACAAATTACTGGCGTGGGCTATTTGGCGGCTTGGCTGGGCGCCTGCGCCCTGTCATAGCGATTGGTGTAAATAAGGTTGTTTTGGTGTCTACCATAATCTATTCGTGTCAATGATCCGTAATCGACTGTCAGTTGGCGGTAACCTTCCAGGGGCAACCCTAAAGCGTCAGTAATACACATACGGATCGGGCCAACGTGGGCAACAATGACAATCAACTGTCCAGGATGCTTGCTTAATATTTCAGTCACTGCATTTTTAATACGCGACATATGATCACTAATGGCCTCCCCCCCTCCGGGACAAAATTGACCGGATCTTGCTTCCATGCCTTAAATCCTTCGGGATAGTCCTGGGCAATGGCATCGAAATACAGGCCGTCCCAGATACCGAAAGGTCTTTCCTTGAGCTTGTCGTGGGTGTGTAAAGGCGCACCTGTCGCCTTTTCAATTTCGCCAGCAGTGCATAGCGTCCTTTGCATAGGACTTGCATAGATGACATCCACTGGTTCAGCCTGCAGCAAATGGGCTGCGCGCTGTGCCTGCTGAAGGCCCTCTGCAGTCAGCCCAGGATCTTCCCTATCATCACAGTACAGGCGATCGTGAGGAAAATCGGCCTGGCCATGTCGAACATAAATGACCCGGGTACTCTTTTCTTTTTCGCGCATCAGTCGCTCAATCCCCGCCTTTTTTCTGACGGCTCAGGTCAATGGATGACTGTGGGTATGGGGATCACCACCATCGTGGGAATGGCTGGTTTCAGCCATACTGACCGGCACCATATTCAATTTGCCATGTCGAATGCCACGTTCTGCCATCACAGCATTGGCAAACACACGCACCTTTTTAATTGAACCGCGCATAATCGCTATCTCCAGACAATTATCATGATCCAGGTGAACATGCATACTGGAAAGGTTCAACTCATGGTGACTGTGGTGCACGCTGGTAATACGGCTTGCTAACTCCATCTCGTGATGATTATAGACGTAGCTCAACGTTGC
>QIGV01000178.1 GCA_003230085.1 Gammaproteobacteria bacterium | reverse complement strand
TGATGCGGCAGGCAATGCGGCGACTGAGGTTATTCGTACGGTCAATGTCATCGCTGCGGGGACCAGCAATCCTGATGATTCAGATGGTGGTGGTACGATGGATTGGTGGTGGCTGGCTCTTTTAATGTTGAGCTTTCAAAGAGCGAACGCTGTGCGCAAAAAATACTGTTAGTATTGGCGAGTGATATAGTGAGTGCAGTCATTAAAGAAATTGTGTTGAGCACAATGCAAGAATGTAGTGGTACAGGCAGGGCAGTCTCAGTTGTTACGTAAGGACACCTCTATTAATTCATGAACTCGCAGCTTAAATTCCAAATCCGCTACATCGGCGTTGTCATAGTGGTTTTTCAAGGCTAATGAATAACATTATTCCTTGCTTCAAATGATAACTTAACAATAAAATTTTGTCGACGTAGATCACAGAAAAATGTTTAGTTTATACATATAATAATAGTCAGAAAGAGATGGTTTGAATTGGTCTTCGTTCTGCAAAGCTGAATAATTCGAGACAAAGGAATGCCATCCTATATCCCATGTAAATAGAAACAGGAGCAACCTCGTTTCCGATGACTTGGTTTTAGTGATACAGGCCGAATAGAACCAGAATCTGACGTTTTAAAACGAGCCGGTCATATTTAAACCATTTGTTAACAGTGATAAATTCATAGTCTTAATAACCTAGCTTGGTATTTAACCAATATCAATAAATGCTCCTTAACTGTACTGATTTGATATTAGATTAACCGCAACTTGTAGCACAGCATATTAATATATTGACACGGAACCATTACACGTAATGAAATTAACCAACCACAATTTTATGAGAAAATTTTTCACAACGCTGGTATTCGCTGCTCTCCTCAATGCATGTGGTTCTGACTCTAATTCCAGTTCTGATAATGACAATGATGGCACTATACCTCCGGTGTTACAAGTTGAAAATATCAGCATTACTGAAAGTGATTCGGGCACTACTGCGGCAGTGTTCAACATTACCCTTTCTATCAGCAGCAGTAACATCGTGACAGTCGATTATGCAACCAGCGACGGCACTGCTACCGCATCAGAAGATTATGTGAGTAAAAATGGCACCCTGTCTTTTGCTCTTGGAGAAACTAGCAAAACAGTAACGGTAGAGGTCATTGGTGATGTCATTCAGGAACAGGATGAAACATTTAGTCTGACCTTGTCCAATCCTGATAATGCTGATTTGAGCAACAATTCCGATGGAGTGGCGACCATTGTTGATGAAGACACTGCTGTCACACTCCCAGTTCCCCCGGTTTTCCCAGTACTTCAAGTCGGAAACATCAGCATCACTGAAAGTAATCTGGATACTACAGCAGCAGCGTTCAATATTACCCTTTCAATTATCAGCAGCAATACCGTGACAGTTGATTACGCAACCAACGATGGAACTGCGACCGCAACAGCAGATTATGTGAGCAAAAACGGCACTCTGTCCTTTGCCCCTGGAGAAACCAGCAAAACAGTGATGGTAGATGTCATTGGTGACGTCACTCAGGAACAGGATGAAACATTCAGTCTGATCTTGTCTAATCCTGATAATGCTGATTTGAGCAACAATGCCAATGGTGTGGCAACTATTGTTGACAACGACACTACTGTCATACTCCCTGTGTTACAAATCGAAAACATTAGTATTACTGAAAGTGATACGGGCACTACAGCAGCAGCGTTCAATATTAGCCTTTCTATTATCAGCAGCAATACAGTGACAATCAGTTACACAACCGACGATGGAACTGCGACTGCACCAGAAGATTATGTGAGTAAAAGCGGCACCTTGTCTTTCGCTCCCGGAGAAACCAGTAAAACAGTGGTAGTGGATGTGGTTGGCGATGTGATTGCAGAGTTTGATGAGGCATTCAAGTTGGTTTTGTCTGATCCGGCTAATGCCGATCTAGGCAACAATGCTGCGAGTATGGCGACTATTATTGACAACGATATAGATTCAACAGCGTTACTGGCCAATCCCGGCCCACAATCTTTTGATGAGGAACAGATATATACCATTGACATAACCGCTCGAGCGGGAGCTAGGGTATTTGTCAGTGGCATGCCACCTGGAATGCACTGGGATGAAGTCAATCGCCGTTTTGATTTTCGCCCGGACTTTATCCAGGGCGGGAAATCTTGGCAGATAACAATGGAAGCAGTCGATGGCGTTGAAACTGCTACCCAGGAATTTATGGTGACAATCAACAATACCATCCAGCCGCCATGGCCTGAACTGGTTGGTGAACCAGAGCAACTAACCGGTTTGCTCAAATATAAAATGCGTCAGATAACCGATGACTTTCTGGACAGTCCAGGTTATGCCGGCCGGGAATTTACCGCGAACTTGGCTATTCCCACAGCAGCCAGTGTTAGCAATCCACTGCCTTTAAGAATTGGCTTGCATGGTTTTGGCGGTGGCCCGGGCACGGTAGGACGAGCGCATATCTTCGGTATTGCGCCTCACGATGCGAATAATAGCTGGTGGACTGGTTACAGTGACCAATTACCGGATGGCGACAAGACGACAGGCACCGTCCCCAATTATACCCAACGCAGAGTGATGCATTTGCTTTCCTATTTAACGGAGAACTGTCCGGGTCTTATTGAGGCGGGAAAAGAGGGTTGCTCTGGCGTTGACCCTGAACATATTTCAGTCTCGGGTCAGTCCATGGGCGGAACGGGTAGTTTTTTTCTGGCCATCAATTATGGTTATCACTTTGCAGCGATTAGCTCGCGCATTGGCGGCACTACCCCCCATTTTTTAAGCCCAGGCAGTCGAGATGGACTTCGCCGCTTTCATTGGGGTGAAGCAGAACTTGGTTTACCGAATGATAAAGGAATAAATGTCTGGAATTTTTACGATTCCAGCCGTGCCGCACTCAACAACAAAGACTTCCGCAATCTTCATTTCAGTTCGATAAGCGGAAAAAATGATCCAACTATTCCATTCAACGCGATGGTGGGCATTAGCCCATTGACAGGTACATCTTTCTTTTCGGTGCTGCAAAAGGACGGCATAGGACACTTCAGTGTCTGGGATCAGCGCGCCCACACTGGAAAAGACCCAGCACTTAAAGCGACTTGGTGGAAGCCGCTGGATGAGATCTCTTTTTTGAAGCGCAACCTAGCCTTTCCCGCTTTCACAAATAGTTCAGCAGATGAGGATGCTGGAATACCAGAGAGTGCAGGCTATAGTGGTGCCTTGCAAGGGGCCAAAAACCGTTACCAGCGATGGGATAGTGCCAACATTATTGATACACGCGAGCAACTTAGCATACCGATCAAAGTGGATATTGATACGACAGGAACACCACCGATCGATCCTGCCTTACCACCGCTTGACAATGAATATTATGGCCCACTACCCATCACCACGGATGTGACAATACGCCGTATTCAACAATTTCAGATGTTGCCCGGTGAGACTATTAATTGGAGTTACAATGGGCAATCAGGAGCCGTTTCTGCCAATGATGATGGCTCAGTGACGATACCTAATTTAGAAATGACAACAAACTTTATCCCGCTTGTTTTTACCCGTCCCTGATATATCCAAATCAAGTGCTTTTTTATCGTGTTAACTGAGATGGAGATTTATGAAGTATGAATCCATTTAAATATGAGTCTTTATTGATGGCCAGATATTTTTTCCCTGCCTGGACCATTTTCGGTATTGCATTGAGTTTTAGCCTGACTGAAACAGCATCAGCCGGACAAGACCGTGTCGCTCAGTTCGCCAACATTGATTACGATGTGGTGTATGTACGCTGTCCGCGCGGTAAAGAGCCGGTTGTTCGCAATGGAAAAGAGAATTTGCTGAATTGGAACGGGGTCAATGATTTGTGGTTGTCGGCGAGCAACAATGTTTATCATCAGCCTGGTTGTGATCTGGTTTTGCATGACTCCAGTATGACCCCTGGTGATCCCGCCGCAGAGACAGTGCTGGTGGATTGTAACGAAGACGACACCTCAAGCCCTGTCTGTTCGGTGGCAGACCCCAATGTCTCCTTTGATGGCCGTTATGTGGTCTACACCAAATTCATCGATACTCGCACCTTTGTGACGGATGGTAATTTGGGGATGAGGCAAATTGCTGATGCGGGTATCCAGACTTTTATGAGGCTTGACCCTAATGGCGAACTTGGTGGGAATAATTTTGCCGTCTCGATTTTTTCCGGTCTTAAACCTTATGCCAATCCAGCGTTGATTTTTATCTATGATTTGCTGACCGGGGAAAACAGCCAGGTATCGCCGGACAGTAATATGTTTGCCGGTCGCGCTCATCCCGGAAAGGATCCGGAGTGGGTTTCTAAGGTTCCAGTGATGGATACCGGCCCATTTTTCATGCCGGATGGTCGCATCGGTTTTACCAGTAACCGGCAAGAGGGCTTTGCCATGTTCCAGCTGTTTGCGATGGATCGTGATGGTAAAAACATGGAGGTATTGAGTCACCGTGCGATGAAAAACCAACTGCACCCCGCGACCTTAATGGATGGCCGCATTGTTTACACCAATTTTGATCGCATGTTGCAACGTACTAGTAATAACAATTTTTCCCTGTTTGAAATCAATTCCGATGGTTCCGCGCCATTTATTTTTGCGGGTAAAAATGATGCCACGGCGTGGTCGTATCATTACTTTACTCAGTTATCAGATGGCGACATTGTCACCACACTGTATTACAACCGTCAGCAAACGGGTCTGGGAGCACTGGAACGTTTTCCGGTAAATCCGCCTGGGCCAGACTTCGTGCATCGTGGCAAATCGGGTAATCAGGTTGGAGACGTTCTCAGCACGTTACCGGATACTTGGATAACGGGTAATGGACTGATACCATTTGCACGGCCTGATCAATTTCGCCTGACGCCACACGGCGGTGCCGGTGATACACCAATGCGCCCGTATGACCCCTCGCAGTATTTTGTACATCCCGTTGATGATCGCACCGTGACGATGAATGGTCGATTTACCCATCCTGCTGCTGCACCAGAAAATGATTTATTGGCGACCTATAGTATTGGCAGCTCTTCTACGATTTCCAGCTCGGTGTACAGGAAGTCGAATGGTGCCACGTTGGAAAGTACGATGAAAATTATCGGCAAGGATGCTGGTATCTGGCTGTTTCCGCTGGAACCGAATAGTACTCGTCAGATAGGACATATTGCCGATGATGCTCAAATCGTAGTGGACTTCCCGGAGTACCACGAAATCATGGCGCGTGCAGTGGTTAGTTACCAGGACATCTACGGTATTCCACGCCCTGATCCTGACGATACTCGATCGCCCACCCGTAACGATGGTGGCCAAGACCCGCGACTACCGGCTGGCGCGCCCTATGGTCTCACTGGTGCGGCTTCCATGTTTGACCGAGAGACGCTTTCACTCAATGGTACGCCATGGAATATGAAAGATGGTGGCGGTGCGATGTCAGGGCGTACTTATCTAAATTTAGCATCCAGTGGTGCTGAGTTAGCCATTTTTGACAATGATGAAATCTATGGCATACGTGTTCTTATGCCGGTGCCCAATGTTCCCAAGGATCTTTACAAAGGCGATGAAAAATGGGTTCATTTCCAGCGGCATCACTTGCGTATTCTTGGCGAGTATCCGGTGCGCAAGCCCGATAGCAATGGTGTGGAGCCGATGGATGATCAGGGCAATCCGGATACCAGCTTCATTGTACGGGTGCCGGCGGATACGCCGTTCCTGATGCAAACCATCGACAAACGCGGCATGGCGCTGGATATAGAAACCACATCGCGTTCTGTTGTGCGTGGCGAACAGCAGTTCTGTTCGGGTTGTCATGTGCACACGCGTACCGGAATGGATACCCTTGCTTCGCGAGCAAAGATTAATACCAGCGAATTTGGTGACTTTACCGTCGCTAGTGCGCCACTGTTTATCGGTGAGGATACTGATGGTTTTCCCACTGTTGCCAGCGCGCAGACTACTTATCCTGACGAAAAAGGTGCCAGTGCGCGGCGCTCTTTTGCGGTGGACTGGGATAACAATATTGCAGAAATTGTGCAGAACCGTTGTGCTTCCTGTCACGCAGAAGGCGAACCGGCTCAGCAACTCACTGGTCTGCGTTTAGACGGCGACAATCGGACTTATGAACTGATCATCAGGAATAA
>QIGV01000143.1 GCA_003230085.1 Gammaproteobacteria bacterium | reverse complement strand
CCGGATTTATCGTTGCATAGTTACCACTATGCGCCTCAAAATCATGCTGTTTTTGACGCGTTCGCCCACCTGCTCGCTACGATTACCCTAAGTCGGACAGACTCCTGACTTTTCAAGTATCCAGAAACTTTTGTTATTAACCAGTGGGGTATCTATGTAGACAAGATCATCGGAGCCTTTTCTTGAGTTTTGCCACGAATTGTCGGCTTGTTGAACTATATTTATAAAACCGGTCAAGCGCTCGAACCACCCGAAAAAAGGACAATAACATGAAAAAAAACAGAAACAGTAAAAGGAGACGATGGTGAAATATACTAAAGTTATTACAGGACTGGCATTGGGAGGGATTATCCTCGGTTTTGCTCTTATGTATTCGGGGGTCATTAATGTGGCAGCGACGTATCCCCATAGTTCGCTCACCCGGTGGGTGCTGCATACTGCAATGGAGCGTTCAGTAAGTTATCACGCCAGCAATATTCAGGCGCCGCCACTGGATCGGCCAGAGCAAATCCTGAATGGATTTCGCCATTACCGGGAAATGTGTACGGGATGTCATCTGGTTCCCGGCGTGTCATCTTCGGAAATCCGCAAGGGTTTGATGCCCACGCCTCCAGAGCTGCAACAAACGGTTCGTGAATGGACACCCGCAGAGTTGTTCTGGATTATTAAAAATGGTGTAAGAATGACAGCCATGCCTGCCTGGGGTCCATCCCATAGCGATGAAAAGATATGGGAAATGGTTGCATTTCTGGAGAAATTTCCAGATATGACAAAGGCTCAATATAGTGAGATGGACAAGCAGGCAGGCCCGGATGCTGGTGATGAAGATTAAGTAATCAGCGCTTCCCAAGTTTTGGAAAGACATATAAGAACTTGAATACAGGAGTAAAAAGAATGAAAAGAACGATGATAATTTTTGCCAGCATGATGGTTACACCGTTAGTTTCCATACAATGAAGGCAAAAGAGGGTATGCAACACGGTGGCACGCATAATCTTATGGTGAAAGTCGAGCGGGACGGCAAAGTACTGACGGACATTGCAGTGAAGTCCAAAGTGAAGCACCCCAATGGCCAGACCGAATCCAAAATGATGATGAAAATGGGCGACGGGTATATGGCTGCTTACGACCTTGGGCATAAGGGATTACATGAATTGATGGTGTTGTTCAAAACGGCTGACGGGGCTAAACATTTTATCGGGGTTTCCTACCCCGGAAAGGAGTAGTGAAATGAAATTGATTGCTAACAGAAGGGTGTGGGTGGCGGTGTGCATGGTTGTGCCATTCTTCATGATCGCTCAACCATCGGGAGCATCAGATGCACAGCCTGTGCTTCGTGCACCTATGGAGCATCTGGAAGGTGTTGTTGCCCGCAAAGGCATTGCGGATGACTATACGGTTATTTTTCACATCATGCGTGCGCCCGAGAGCATGCACTACAGTAAGGCTAACTACCATCTGATGGTGATTGTTGAAAAAGATGGCAAGGCTGTGAAAGGGTTAGACATGGAGTCAATCGTTACCCATCCGAACCGGACGCTGGAAACCAAGCCCATGATGGAAATGGGGGAATGGTATATGGCGCTGTATGACCTGAATCATGAGCAGGGCAGACACCATATATCCGTCCATTTCAAGGTTTCAGGCAAGAGCTATTCTGCTGATACCTACTATCCCGAAATTGATTTCTCAGGAAAATCACGGTGAATTGCGCTTTCTCTAGAGCCACTTGCAAAAGTCCATCACGGTGAATTGCGCTTTCTCTAGAGCCACTTGCAAAAGTCCGGGTGGATGAATTGCAATCGCACTCGAAGCGGGGACGGAAATCACCGCTCACGACTTTTGCAAGTGGCTCTATATCTTATCACCAAATGTGAAGCGGGCTGATTCGGTTGTTGATGTGATTCAATATGTAACACTGACCGAGCTTCGATTTGAAGAAAAGGAGAATTAACATGAAAGAGCTGACTATCTCTGTTACCGGAATGAAGTGTACGGGATGTGAAGGGACTATTCGCAAGACGCTACTGAAACTGAATGGTATTTATGATGCCCGTGCAAATTATAGAACAGGAGAGATTTGGCTACAGATCATCGAATCAAAGTTTAATTTTTCCGAAGTCGATGCTGCTCTTTGCAGTATTGGTTACGACCCCGAATAGCATTAGCGATGCGTGTGGATAACTCAACGGGTATTTCTTTATGGGGTTTGTTAATCATCGGCTTGTCCGATGCGTTAGTACTAAGGAGTGAATAGAATGAATGATAATCTGATCATGGAACATGTCTTTAAAGTGAGCAATACCCAGTGTGGAGGGTGTGAGGATACCATTGTAAGCAGGCTGAGGGATGTTTCAGGCGTGCTGGCAGCAAAAGCTGATATCGAAACAGGTGAGGTCTGGGTTCAGTACGATCTTTCCCGTGTTCGTTTTGAGGCATTGCCTCCGGTTGTAGCAGCGGCTGGTTTCCCGCGTGTGTTCAAATTCAGCGATGAACATCATCAGGACTATTTATGGAGACAGAAAGAGGAAGCGCTGCTTAATGAAGCGCTGAACAACTCATGATTTGCGATACTGCACGCAAAACAAGCAATTTCTGCGTTAAAGATTTGAGCAATAGCAGTGCTATTGCTTGCAATCGTTGCCTTGAACTTGCCTATTTTGCGCGACAGCCTCATCAAATCGGAGTTATTCAGCACTTCCTTAATGCGAGCCATGACGGTGAATAAATGTCCTGTTTGCGATATGGATGTCATGGGGTTACCGATAACGGTTGATCATACAGGTATCACATATTATTTATGCTCACAGCAGTGCCAAGAAAATTTTCTGGCACGGCCAAAACTATATATTGGCCTACATGCAGCCAGACGTGCCGGAAAAGTAATCATCAAGCGCAGAACCCTCTTTCTTGATAAACCTGTAGAAGGCTCGAAGGTATTTCAGTTAACAAATGCCCTGCAACACATGATGGGTGTCAGGGAAGTGCTGGTGAATGGCAAGGCTGTATCCATCACATATGACCTGCTGGAAGTAACGGCTGAACAATTGGAACGCGCCATATCCGATGTCGGAGAAACGCTTGGTAGTGGTTGGTCTGCTCGCCTAAAACACGGCTGGGTTCATTATACCGAGGAAAATGAATTGAATAATCTGGCATCGGATACGGCCTCTTGTTGCAGCAAAGCACCAAAAAAAGCTTAAGGAGATGAGCATGGATTATAGAAATATCATCGTGATTCTTATCCGCAGGGTATGATGAGTCAGGATACCCTATGCGATTTCCTTCGCGGCTGTTCAGGGCTGAATTTATTACTCTGTGAAGGATGTCAGTGATGTCAGATGGCGGAGTAATGACAGTCAAGAAAATAGCCAATCGCACCGGCATGACGGCTGATGCTGTTCGCTATTATACCAGAATAGGGCTTCTGCATCCTGTCCGTGACCCCGAAAATGATTATCGGCTGTTTGCCAGCGGAGATATTCATCGACTTTTATTTATCAAGCGTGCCAAACTGATTGGTTTCAAGCTAACCGAGGTGGCTGAAATATTTGCTGATGTAGAGAAGGGGATTTCTCCATGTCCCAGAGTAAGATCAATTCTTCAGCAGCATATCAATCAGAATCGTCAGCATCTTGATGAATTAAACGCACTGCAGTCTCGCATGGAGCATGCCGTGCGTCAGTGGCAGCATATGGATGATGGCATACCGGGAGAAGATTCCATCTGTTATCTCATTGAATCATTTACAGAAGAGGGTGCTTGACCTGTGACCTACACATATCCTTTATTATGCCAACGAGACGAGTCCATAGAGGTTCAAGAAGGAGCGGCCAATGAATGACCGGGTATTTGCCAAATTCATATTAAACTTCTTATTTGTGGTTTCTTTTTTTCTTACATCTTCTGCCGCTGTCGCTGCGGATTCGGAGCATCACCAGCGCGTTGATGCGATGGATATTTATTTAGGTGTTATACCAGCCGAAATTACACAGGATATTTCCGGTGAGCATGGCGGGAAAAATCACGAAACGCGTTATCACGTTCTTGTTGCCATCTTTGATGTGCAGACAGGTAAACGAATTACCGATGCCAAGGTGTTGGCAAGTGTTAGTGAACCTGACGGTGAGGTGTTGGAGCGTAAAAACCTTGAGCCTATGCTTATTATGGATGCTCCCAGTTACGGAAATTACTTTCGTATGACTACGTTAGGTAAACACAGTCTACGTTTTAAGATACTGGATCCTGCCCGGAAATACGCAGTAAAAGTAGAGTTTTTCTTCGTCAGGGCAACGGATTAAAGCAGGCAGAGTCATGGGAATGATGCTGATCCAGATGGTGCGCATGGTCAGGCGGGAGCAGCAGAAGCCCCGGCATCTGTTTGATGACAGTTATCAAAAGACATATGAAAGAAACACCTGCATTTATCTCCGATATATACGGCAAGGGAGCTGAGATATGGAAGGTTTAGGTTCACTTATTATGTTCGCACTGTTTTTCTACTTGATGATGCGCTTTGGTTGCGGTGCACACATGGTGCATGGCCATGGCGACCATGGTGAGAAGGATGAATCGGATCAAGGTAAATTTATTGATCCTGTATGTGGCAAGGAAGTTCAGCCGGATCAGGGTTATGGCGTAATGCATGCGGGTAATTTGTACCGCTTCTGTTCGCGCCAATGTCTGGATGAGTTTGATGAGAAACCAGCCTTATTTGTAGAAAAGCAAGCGAATCATGAGGTTCATCATGGGTAGCTATGTGGAATATTTTTTCTGACTAAGGTCGGGTGAATGGCCTTTGAAGGCGCGACGGATACCAATATGATTGATCAGGAGGATGCATGAGTAAACTCAGCAAAATAGCAGATGTCGGCCAGTCCATCTGGCTGGACTACATTGACCGGCATCTCATACGCAGCGGTGAGCTGAATCAGCTGATTGAACGCGACGGTATTTGCGGGGTGACATCCAACCCTGCCATTTTCGAAAAGGCGATCCGTACAGACAGGGAATATGCCAGTGAACTTAGAGATCATGGCGATGCTGCTCCTGCGGTGGTATTTGAGCATCTTGCCATTGCGGATATTCGCGCAGCCGCTGATGTGCTGTATCCGGTATACGAGCACTCCAAACAACGGGACGGTTATGTTTCTCTGGAGGTGTCGCCAAAACTGGCACATGACTGTGATGCTACGGTGGCGGAAGCACAGCGGCTATGGCATGAGGTCGGGCGAAAAAACCTGATGATCAAGGTGCCGGCTACGGATGAAGGAATTCCGGCCATTGAGCAGTTGATTGCAGCAGGGGTGAATGTGAATGCTACGCTGTTGTTTTCGCAGGCCATGTATCAGCGCACTGCCGAAGCATATATTTCCGGTCTGGAACAGCGATTGCGCAATGGTGAAAATCTGGCTGGTGTGGCAGGCGTTGCCAGTTTCTTTGTTAGCCGTATTGATACGGCAGTGGATGCTATACTCAACGAACATCTGGAGAAAGAGACCAACAAGGGGAGACGTTATGTGCTGCGCAGTGTGCGTGGAAAAGTGGCGATAGCCAATGCCAAGCTTGCCTATCAGCACTACAAGAACGCCTTTTCTACATTTCGCTGGCAAGCACTAGCTGTCCACGGCGCCCGAAGTCAGCGATTGCTGTGGGCCAGTACCGGTACCAAAAACCCTGCTTACTCCGATACGCTCTACATCGAAGAACTGATTGGTCCGGATACGGTGAATACCGCCCCGCCCGCAACCCTGACGGCATTTCGGGAACACGGTCACATCCGCGCCAGTCTGGAAGAGGATATTGCTGCCGCGACCGTTGATATAAACCGCCTCAAGGCGCTGGGCATATCGCTGAATGACGTTACCGACAAGCTACTTGACGATGGTGTCAAGCTGTTTGACGAGGCTTACGATACACTACTTGAGGCTATTGCTGCTGAGGCTTCCGTGCAGCAGGAATGCACATGAATTTATAAAGAAAAAGGAGAATTGTCATGAATACTAAGATCTCTCTTATGGCTTTCGGCCATGCCAGCAGCCTGTTTCTGGCGATCACCTTTGCACTGTGTGTCGCGTTTGATGTGCTGCTTCCCGAGCATGCGATGTATACAGTTTGGCAAAAGCTGCTGCCGGGATTTACAGGCATCAACTGGAATAGTTTTTTCATCGG
>QIGV01000232.1 GCA_003230085.1 Gammaproteobacteria bacterium | reverse complement strand
GGAATTTTATCTTTATCATTAAAATAAATTGTTATCCTCTCTGGCCTTAGATATTGAGTTAACTGAGCAGCTGCCACCTCCCCCCCCCAACATGCCTTGTATTTGAATATCGGAACATTATTCCACCAGCCATGTTCATTTGGAGCAGCATATCTATCCAATATCAATTTGTGACGAAGCTGATCCGGGTAAGCAATCACCCATCGTTGAAGTAATTCCGCACGATCCACAAGACGTCTATCATTCTTACCCTTATCTACTAGGTAACCACCCTCCTTAAGGTCAGCTACTACCCAACCGACAGTCCCCAATGCAACTTTAGCAACTTTTGCTATATCTCTATACGGTGCATTGACTAATTCTGGATTACATAAAAATGCAAATACAACTTTAAGCCCGGTAGGTTGGAATGCGCGCGTATTTTTTTTATTTAGCAGGATATCTGGCTTCTTGTTACCTTTTATATATACATATACAGGGGGTACATTGATATAAGCATTACCAACGGTGTCGATAAATTGCATTTCCATTTCACGAAGGCGTTCTGCCATCTGAGGATTTACATAATCTGCTACCAGCAGTCCCTTTTGTGGGAGTTGTTCAAATTGGTGCATCAACAACCCTAATATCGGATTGGTTAGCCTAGCTTTAATTTCTACTAGGAATTTTTGTTTGATGTTGTCCGCTACAAGATAAGCTAGAGCATCAAAACATTGATCATACTTGTAAGTATTCTCGCTTTTATCTAGTTCAATTCGTAATCCAGTAGTTTCATGAAAAACACGAATTGCTTCCTCTAGTATCGCTGTTTCTTGTAATTTCGCCTTCATAACCAAAACCCTATAGAATTGTTCATTGTTTGCTAACGTACAATATTCATGAACATCAGTTAATAATGAACATATATTAATTTAATTCACATCAAGGCGATGTAATAAAAACTATTCAATGCAATAATGTTCACTATTATTGCACGTTCATTTATACTGTACAAGACGTCATAATGTACAAAGTAATTGAACATAGAAGATGAGGGTCCTTTTCTTCGATGCTGGAATAAAGGAATCCGCCATCGAAAATTTACTCGATGAAACCGAGGATGCCAGTCAAGACGTCCTCACGCCTCCCAGCCAAACAGGTCCATAGACTCCTGCTTGGCCATTCCGTAAAATTCTGGTTGCCTAATAAAAAACCATGATATAAACACAGCAGGTAGTGTTCATAATTTGAATATCTATATTTGACACTTTCATGGCCTATATATCAACCATTATCGGTCATTAAAAGATATTAAACACAAGTGAAAACATATGTATAAAACTCTTTTATTTTTATTATTCAGTATGTTATTATATTTTACATTGCTTGAAAGCACTTAATGAATTGCCTATTGAATACCTTCGGGAGGCAGGGGCCGGAGGTTCGAATCCTCTCACCCCGACCATAATTATCAATGCTTTAGGCCATTATTCTGGCGAAACGAAAATCCTGTAAATCGCCGTAAGTCCTCATTAAGTCCACCATCACCATAATTAGCGACCCTATTCTGCATACCAGCGAAGACCCACATCTTTGCACCGTCGTTGTCGACGCCGCCAAGTTCCGCACCCTTCGCGGGAATGCCAGGCACCCCGCACAACCGGTCAAGCGACACATGGACCGACTGGAACAACTTACCAGGGTATTTTCAACTTTGGTTAATCAACGTATCGAGCACCAACCACTTTTACATCCCCACAGTTACAGTACGTGATAGTGCCTGTTTGCCCAGGCTCAAGCTTCTTGCTAGTTGTTCTAAAAATTCCTAACTGGCTACGCCACTCAAATGTCGCCTTTATTACTTTTTCACCGTGCGTGTTCTTGGCTCTTTGATTCGTTGTATTTCCGTCACATGCGCCACCCACTCCGCATAAAAGTTTAATGTAATCTTTTGGTTTCTTACTTCTGATCACCGAAGTTGAACCAACAAGATGAACCTCAAGAACAAATTCTTCATCTGGGCAAGAATGCGTGATTACATCACCATCCCACTTCTCTTCAGTTGGGATGCTGGAGTAACTATTTATTCCACTGCATGCATCCTCGACTGATAAAGCCCAACGACCAAAATACTGCTTTTGTGATCCCCGTTTCAACGTATCTACTCTCCCAAACGCGACTTCATGTGGCCATGTACCGCTTGTAGGCATGTCAGGCACCGTTGATAAGATTGAATCTAGCTCATCTGTTTCCAACTTTTTACTTTCTGAGAAAACTGTTGTTCCAAATAGCGACAATATGAGCAGCAAAGCTGTTATTGCCATTTTATTAGTTCGCATATTGTACTCCTTCATCTTGAGTGGCTTGATTGCCCTGACTTTTGCCGTTGCGGTAATCGCGCACGATGAATTTCTGGTGGAAGATGTTGGGATTGAGGTTGGCCTTCACATCCACACTGCATCGCAGCAGGGCAGCCAGAATGTCGCGATTGGTCTTTGAATCCTTGGGGCGCCGTCGCTCATTCCATTGTGCATCGAGCAGCGCTTCCTGCTCGGACTGGTCGCCTTTCTGCTTTTGTCTGGGTGATTTCTTAGACTTGAGGTAGTCCTGCTCCATGAGCATGCGGACACTGATGCCGCGATAGATTGCATCCAGAATCGCCTGGGCGATTACCTCGTTGTCGAGTTCCTGAACGGCGATATCAAGGGACTTCTTCGCGCCCTTGATGAAAGTGACGATGGCTGATTCAAGGTCATCAGGCGCACCAAGCTCCGCGGGGCCACAAAAGGCCTCGATCTTCCCCTCCGCAAACACAGCCATGGCGATTCCCTCCCCAAGCCTTTATTGTTATTTATGACATCCTAACATATCGGGAAGACTGAACAACTGCCTGACGTCTAGCGCGAACCTGGCCCAACTGCGGAAATTTCGCACCGGAACAGTCAGATTGGCAGATTGCGAAGGGGTTGGGGGTAAGTAACAAGACTGTCAGCGAATCTCGCAAGGATATGGAAGGTTCTGGGGAACTGTGTAATTTACACAGTTCAATCGGTGCTGACGGCAAAGAACGTCCCCGCCAGGTAGAATGCAAGCCCTACCGTTACATCGACGACTCGCCAGAAGGTGGCCATCTCTCAACACCCCTCAATAATGCCACTCTCGCGCCACTCTCGCGCCACTCTCGCGCCACTCTCAAATTCATGGAATTGAATATGTCGTGACGGTTAAATAAAGCTTAACGGAATTTAAAAGCCGTCAAACATTATTTAATTCATACATGACCTAAGAGGATAAAAAAATGAAAAAATCATTACGAGAAACACTTGTTGACCGCCTGAACAAAGCTGAGTCCACACTAAATTCAGCCCTTGAAACTGGCAGTGACACTGTTGAAGCCCGTTCCGATGTCGACGCCTTAAAAGCTGACCTGGCTAAATTCGATGCCGAGGCAACTGAATCTCGGGAAGCGGCAGAATCTGAAACTCAAGTGCAGGTTGAGGAACGCGCTACTGAAATTGTCCAAAATGCCATGGATGAGATTGAGGCAAAATTACGCGAATTGATATCTAAGATTGTTATCCCGGATGTAAATCTACCGCCGGATCTCGTAGCGAATATACAGCATGCGCTCATTGCCCTAGAGCGCACTCAAGGGCTTGTGGCTAAAGCACAATCGAAATACGACAAAGTGGCTGACAGGCTGCAGGCATGCAAGGACGAAAGAGCCGCAATCGTAGGCCGCCGTGCAGCTGGTAGCGCCGCAGAGGATGATGACCGCCTGATTTTACTTGCTGCCGACGTGGAAGGCCTTCTGCCACTAAAAGATCGTGCAGAGGATGAGTTAAGTTCTATCAATGCCGAATTAAGCAGTGACCAACAGAGATACGATGACCTGTCTGCACACTGGCAGACTGCGTTAAGAGTGGAATACCTGCGTTGCGTCACCACACTGGCGGGATACCTCGACTCTGTGTATATCAAAGTTGTAGAGGCCTCCAGAGACCGTCAGAATTCACCTGGTTGCGTTGTCGGGTGGCGGCCATCCGATGCTATCCGTCGATTAATTGCTGGGTATTAATAAATGACTGACACACGACCCCGAGGCAGGCCGCCGAACCACGTCAAGGAGTCACAGCTGCTGCTTGAGGATGCCACGGTTGATCTCATTAAGAAGGCCATCAACCTGGCCCGCTTGGGTGATACTGCGGCACTTGAGATATGCCTTGACCGTGTACTGCCTAGGCGCCCACGTATCCATCTGAGTGAGACTGGCCTACGTCAGGCCGTCAAGCAAGGGATTATCAGCCCGGGTGATGCTGCGATGATCAGGGATAGCCTCAAGCGGGCTGCTGAGGGCTGCTGAGGCCTGACTGGCAATAACAGGAACTGCCGTGATAGTAGGATGCTGTCACGGCAGGTTTACTAACCAGAAGGGGGGCTCCATGAGTCCTATATAAATAACCCATTGAAGTCTTCATGCCACAAGTGACTTTTCCGGTTCATAAAGAAATACACGGAACCACTATCAGCGTGTCCATCTGAATGCAATGTGCGAGATCCACTGCCAAAGAAGCATACACCAACAATATGGTCTCGCTCTTTACTGTCAAGAAAATTGCTAACTTTAATTTGAAGAGCTGTAGGTGGCTGACCCGGATCTTTTTCCTGATGCGCGATATCAATCAGTGCCTTATCCTCAATCCCATGAAAACTTACTAGAAACAATGCTGGTCTATTTTTACTCACTTGGTCATTTGCTGATTTTTTTAAAGTATTAAACAAATATTTTAATACTGCGTCATCTTTACTACTTTGCAAAACAAAAATAATACCACCCCCAGCATGGCTTTCTATTATCATAGTTTCTCGGTTTTCGGTAGCGGTAATCTGATCAACTATTTCTGTATTTATAATAGGGTTCTTCGTAGAGTCCAGGCCAGCAACAATAGTAGAGTATATAAATTCGCTAACACGAATGTGAACTCCATCATCGAATGACTTACTTTGGGCTGACAGAATCTGGTTTCTAATACGTCTAGCTAACACTTTTTTCTCTTTGTGGGTTCCAGGTAGTCGATTAGGCACTGTCAATACGACAGACAAGCCAATTTGCAAGCCTTTAGTTATAGCCTTAAGTTCACTTCTGATAAGGTGGTGAAACTCTAACGCATCGCGGCGATGAATTTTCCTGCCTTTATTGATAGAGACTGATTTGCATTCTACCTCTAACCCATTATCACCTATATCTTTAACTAAAATATCGAATGCTCCTGAACCTTCCATATCGGGCCATACAATCGAATTATCACGCTTAACAAAATGTGTTGATGCCAGCATCTCAAATTGTAGAGCACGCATATCATCAGGATTCTTGAATGCACCATGAATACGTCTAATTAACAATTTCTTCTGCAGATTTGACGAATGGTCAATGATGGATAATGTCTGTGCTGCAAAAGATAATGCAGGGTATAAATCACTATCTTCAATTTGCTGTACTTGTACAGCACCGTGTTTCTTTAGAAGCGCGCTGTATTTATAAAGTGAAAATATGATTGAGTTCTGATTGACGAGATAGTCTTCCAGATATTTTTTACCCTTTATATCTTCATTAATTAACTTTGCCCGCTTGAGCCAATGATCCTCGCCTACAATATTTTTAAACTTCTCGAAGATAATGGGGATCTCGTGAGTGTGTATTGTAGTTTTTAACATTGCGATTACTGCATCTAATTAATGAAGTTACATTTAGGTACATTCTGAAAAATTTGGGACTTTAGCACAACGAAAAACGACTCCCGAAGGAGCCGTTGTCATATTGTTAATGCTGCGAGGGTTATTCTGCTTTCTTGCGTCTCGCTATTCCAACTAGACCGATCAAGCCTGATCCGAAGAGCCATACTGCGGCGGGTATTGGAACAACGCTGACATTGCCATCAGCCACAGCCCATGCGAAAAGGGTGCTGCTCTTGTCGTTCACGCTCTGGTTGCCATTGCTGAAGAAGAAGTCCCATGCGTTGGCCGAGCTACCAGTGTACCCCGTACTGGACCAGTAGGGGGCGGACTGAACATTCGAAAATAGCGCCAGATCCGGATCTCCGTTTGTCAGGATAAAATTACCTGCTGTACCGCTCAGTTCATCATAAAACAGGTGGCCCATCTCACTGCCGGTGCAGTTAACTCCAAGCCCTTCGCC
>QIGV01000126.1 GCA_003230085.1 Gammaproteobacteria bacterium | reverse complement strand
AACGGCCGCTGGCATCCTAAACACTATGCTCCGGCGTTTTTGTACAAGCCGCGCCAATCAAGAGCCGCTGCCGCAGTATCCAATCGGGCTTTCACTTCCATGCCGTCAATGTCCCAGCCGGGCTTTTCTTCATAGCTCACGCCCCGTGTGCCATCGAGATAGCCCAGGACAATGGTTTCCACCTGGTTGTAGTTTGCCGCTAAGTACCAGGCCGTTGTCGAATCAGCATCCAGTCTGGCATCAACCACTAGCGTAAGGCTGCGGATGAAATTGAGATTTGCTGTGTCGTTTGACTTCGCCGGATCAACCAGGCTGGCGATAAGCTGCTCTGCCGTTGTTTCCAGGGCTGCTGGTACGATCAGGTACGTGGGCGTGATGTTTAGGGCTTGTATGCCTTGGGTGCCTGTTTGTAACCGCATGGCTGCCCTGGCAGCTCCCAGAGTGGTAACGCTTAGCGCAGCACCAGTGCCCGCCAGGTTAGAGTGGTTGGCATGAAATAGTGCCACCCCATCTGACATATTGGGGTTTGCAGTCAGAATGGCATAAACCAAATCACTTTCTTTTCTTACCGCCGATTGTCCAAAGGCTGCGGGTAGGCGGGTAAAGGCGCTCAAGTCATCGTTAATCAATGCCTGCCTTGTGATGCTGAATAACTTTCCGTAGGTCAACAGTTGGTAGCTTTCCTTGGATTCACCAAAGGAGCCATATTTGTATTCGCCACCTTCATAGACCACATCCAGGTTCGGGGCCTCGCTCAGTCGGTCACGAGCCTGTAGCTTAAAGTCTGCCACTTGCTCGGTGCCGGTCCAGATTCGATGGCTACCGGGTTCCTCGTCATAGGCTCGCAGTAATGATTTTCCAGCAACATTAGCCAATAGGCTTGGAAAGTCGCTTGTGGAATGCATAGCCGCATCCATAATAGCTGGGGCATTCATGCCGGTTATACGTTGCCCCGCTTGCTGGAGCATAGTTTCTGCCGCGCTAATTAATGAAATACGCTTCAAATCTGCTGCCCCTGGGTGAGCCTCTTTGACTACGATACCTTCACGCATCAGTAGCGCATCAGTTGCTGCTGCCTTGAATTCCACCCGGTTATCTCTCCCGGATGAAATGATTCCTGAAATATCGAGGTCTTGTGCGAGGGGTGTTGCACCTTTACCTAACTCATTAAGCAACAATGTTTTTGCAGCCTCAACTGTTACTGCTACATCGTCTTTGCATTTTTCCCGCAAGGTATCAAAACCAGTATGTGCCGCAAAAATCGCGCTGATATTCTGTCGGCGTGTGACTTCTTTCTGTAGGATTTCGTTTTCTGCTTTCATTTCATTTTCCTTTTGTGGTGCATTCTTAAATACGGATAAATCAAAACTTGCCGCGATATCCATGCGGTCAGTTACTTCATCAATAAACCCGTGTGTCAGTGCTTCATCTGCTGAAAACCAGGTTTCATCGGCCATTAATTGCTGAATATCTGACTCTGTTTTCCCGGTCCGTCGGTAAGCTGAAATAATCGTTTTCTCGACTTTATCCAGGGTTTCAGCCTTATTCCTCAATTCATCAGCATTGCCGGTAAAGTTACCCCAGGGCTTGTGGATCATCATCAGGGCATTTTCTGCCATCGTGATGGTGTCGCCTGCCATTGCTATGACCGACGCTATCGAAGCCGCTAGGCCGGTAATGTGGACTGTGATATGTGCCGGGTGTGCCTTGAGAGCTGCGTATATCGCATTGCCCTCAAAAACTGAACCGCCTGGGCTGTTGATATCTACCTGGATTCGCTTTGCGTCTTTCAATTCCTTGAGTTCAGAAACAATGCCCTCTGAATTGACGGCACTAAACAAATCATCGCCAACCGGCCCAAAGATTGAGATTGTTGCGTTATCGTTCTGCGCTTTGATCTCATAAAATTTCATTGATTACCCTTTTTCAGATTTTCTCATCCTATTATAAGTATGAGTTCTGACATGAAAGGGGGTAGCTCATGTCACAATAAGATTCTGTACAATTGCCGGGCGCTTTTTGGCGCATCCCCGAATTTTAGGGCATGAAATAATGCACATTTGGCAGGCGAAAAGCTGGTAGGCGGGCATGACAGTTTTGTGATGTCGGGGTGTGTTTCTGTGAAAATGTCAATTGATCGTTTTAGGCGCTTTGCGAGTGTCCATGCGCTCACATCGTCGAAGTGAATAAAACTTGCCGCATCTCTTAAAAAATCATCACGCACCAGTTCCCGAATCCGATTGGCTGCGGATCGCTGCCCCGGCCCTGTGGTCAGACCAAGGCAGATATCCAGTGAAGCGCCTTCGAAAACGTATGTCTTAATCCCGCAAACAAGCCATTTAGCAACATCGGCAGGCAGTGGCTTTCCTGATTGAGCATATTCAACCACTAGCCAGAGTTTACGGGCATCGTCCATTAGTGCTGGTTTTCTGGTTCCAGGCTGCGGATCAGCTCATCAAGATTATCTGATGCTTGGTTTACACCTGCATAAAATTCTTCGCGGCTTACAGGGGTAAGTATCTTCCATAATTTCGCGGTGTCAGGCGGGAAAATCGTCATAAGTGCGCCTGCCCTGTGATGTGGACAATAAACCCTGGAGATAGTCTGTTGCTCGTTGGTTTCAATCAAATCCACACAGTCGGCACAAATGCCGATTGGCGGCGTGACTGTCTTTGGTATTTTCACAACGTTGCTCATTTTGTTATCTCCTTCTGCTGGTAATCACTCACACATCCAGGGCAAACCGCATGACCGTTAATCAGTGGAACGGTTGTACTAGCCACCAGGACACCGCATATATGGCAGCCATACATCTGAGGCGCGGGTAATTGCAGTATCCGAACATTACCGGCTGCTGGCTGTGAATAAAGTGACTTCATTGGCTACACTTCACATAATCAGTAATCATCTGATTAAGTTGCAGCCGTGGCATCTCAGCTATTTCCTTTAGGTCATCTCGAAAATAAGAGGCTAGGTCGCTCGCTGGATATTTTAGTTTTTCAGCCATCTCGGATAATCTCTGTAATCCGACTTCATACGCTGTATACCCTGAATGGCTAGTACCCCCGTTTTTAACCTCTACAACTCTACAAGCCGCGTCGTTACTGGGCTTGCGGGATTTCTGAAACTCTACCTCCTTTTTTCCGGTAGAGTTTTGAAAATGCCTAGAGGCCGCGTCGTTAGCGGGTTGTAGAGTTGTAGAGGTTTGTGGAGTGGTAGACGGTAGATACCTATCAAACGCATCATGAAACTGAAGAACTGTGTACCCGTTCCGGTTTATCAATCCTAGCTTTATTTGTGCCGCCTTGATCTTGAATGGCCGGAGAAGCCGCGCCAGACTATTGGTTGTTAATGGTTTGCCATGACGCCATTCTGACCAAGGCCGATCTTCAAGATTGATCAGCTTTTGCACTAGATCGACTGAATGAATACGCGAGATATTGGCATCTCGAATATCGCTAAGAATCATCGGGCCGATACCGTCATCATCATCGTCGGTATTCAGTGCTCTAAATGTTCCCATCACGTCAATACCGATCAATTCAGCAATCGCGCATAGCGGCGTCCAGTTATCAATAAGGCGGTCGTTACCGTGGACTGGTAGCTGTGGCAACGCTGTTTTTAGTTTGGAAAAATGATCGTCTGCCCATCGCTGGCACTGCTGACGTATAGATTTGCATTTATCCTTGATATCAAGGGGCATTTTCTCGACACTTTCCCCCGGTAGCCGTCGGCGCATTTGGATCACGATTGATCGATCAACAATCGTGTCCTTCGGCATCCCGATCATGAAGATGCCGGTCGGAGTCCAGGTACTAAATTTTTTAGGCTCGTGATTGTCACCGACGACCCTGATAACGTGAGCAGTTGATTTCTGGTGGCCGGAATTTATAATACCCCGCAGTTCATCGCTTGCGGCCAGAAATGTATCGGCCTCATCTATCAACAGTGTTGGCTGCCATGCGTCGATACATCTGAACATTGCCGCTGCCGTGATATTTGATGCCGGTAGCGCCCTGGGCGTTAGCGCGAAGATGGCCGACAACAAAGTGCTTTTCCCGCATCTTTTTTCTGGGCTGGTGCCCAATAACTTGGGATATATGGAAAATGCATCGAAAGCGTAAGCTCCGATAATCCATAATGTCAGCGCCGTAGACGCGCCGGACGGCAACATCACATATCTGTTTAGCGTTGCCTCGATCTCAGCCGCAAGCGCCTGTCCGTCAACCTCCTGCGGCCACGGTGTAACATCATCAACCAGGTCATCGGCATCATCATCAGCGTCACCGTTCCGCTTTGCAGATACTTCACTATCCAACGTTGAAACGCGGATATTCAGTCTCTTGGCTTCGGTTTCCCGCGCTTGGTCGTATTCAATAGGTGACATCGCGACAAGCCGGGCAATCGTATCTCCCAGTGGTTCCGCGTTATCAATATTCGCCAGGTCTGCGGCCAGCCCTTCAGCCGTCAGCGCGGTCATGATGCAATACCCAGACGTTCACGGGCAAGCTGGACCCTAGCAATATCCTCAAGACTTAATTTTTCACCGCGCCGCAAATCACCTGCTGCAATCTCTAAAATCAGGCGCTCATGCTCCAGTGGATCGACTTTTGGAGCACGTATGGGCACTGCAAGGGCCGCAGCATAGGCCGCTTGATCACGATCACTGTATAAGTCAGCCCATTGCAGCCCTATAGCATCCAGCACATTATCAGCACTACAACCAGCGAAACAGTAAATCAAAATACGATTGTCGCGCTCGGTGATATGCAGGCTCGGTGTTTTGTCATCGTGAGCACAGCATTTCGCATAGTAATCCCCTGGACGTATTTCGCGGACACCTTCGAGACGGTCGATGATTTTTTCAATCATTTTCTTGGCTCAGGCTGCTTCGGTTGAATTTAATGCGGCGCGGAAAGCTTCATTTGCTTCCTTGGTGATAATCGAGCGCCGTCCTACATTGATCTTGCGGACTCGGCCATCCTTTACGAGCTGGTAAGAAAACGCGCGCGAGAAACCGTAAAGCTGCCCCCACTCGGTGACGCTCCATCCCATGCGTTCAGATTGATTTGTATTTGACATGATTGGCTCCGTATTTGTCTTTACGGAACCACTACAACATAAGGGGAATTGAGATAAAAAAAAGGGTGAAGATTAAAGCGAAAGTTTTTTTAATCTTCACATATAGGTTTGGACATCTTAGCAATGTCGTTTGCACTGACACTATCCTCGGGTGATAGATTGAGCAGAATATTAACGATCTCGGCAATTTCGGCGTTAGGACTAGATTTATCTAAGGGGAAGCTATTGATAATATTCCAGGCTTCACGCTTGGCAAATTCCTTTAATGTCATGCGTGTTGTTTTCTTCCCATCAACAAATAAATCCATATCGAATAGATTGACTGTGCGTGTGCCGGTCTTATCTGGAAGGTGCAAGGTGCCGTCGGCGTCGTAAAAGCCACTCATCTGGGTATCTGCTATACGTGGGGCAGACATATCATCCAACATTTCGCCCACGTCTTTTAGATACTCAGATAGTGTAGGGTATGCAGAATTTTCTATAGGTGTTGTAAAAATCGAATCTATACTGCTTATACGAAACCACCGGGCATCAGGATCATCGTCCAGGGATTTAGCGATTGAGCGTAATTTTTTTGCTAATGCTTGTCGACGCTCTGTTTTTTTCTTAGCAGTTTCTTGTTTAGCATAAATCCACAACTCTGGCACATGGGTGAGTGCTTGTACTACAGGTAAAAAAACGTCGTCACCTGAATGCGCTTTAATTGCCTCAATAATTTCACGTAAACGTCCATTGGATCTGAGACGATCGAACAGGGCCTGTTTATCCTCATAAGTCATCCCAGCACCACCGTATCAAACATGGCGCGCCGGTCAGCGGCCATGAATTTCCCGTAGTTCGATTCAATCATCCTGATACTGGTACCGCAATTCTCCGCGACCACTTGCACCGGCACCCCTGCAAGTAAGGCCTTTGATATAAAGTAATGCCTCAGACTATAGAAAACCGTTTCCCTGGGGGCTTTCGCCGTTTTAACGGCTTCCTTCATAGGCCGGTTCTGGTGGCTTTCACCCCATTGGGTGCCATCATCCTTAGTCAATATATATGCTGACGGTAGTTTATTGCTGGTTATCAGTTTAAAGAATGCCACCGCATCATTGGATAGATAGGCGGTAC
>QIGV01000147.1 GCA_003230085.1 Gammaproteobacteria bacterium | reverse complement strand
TTCTTCTTGACGACCTTTTTCTTAGCTACTTTCCTTTTAGCTGAGGCCTTCTTCTTGACGACCTTTTTCTTAGCTACTTTCCTTTTAGCTGCGGCCTTCTTCTTGACGACCTTTTTCTTAACTACTTTCCTTTTAGCTGCGGCTTTCTTCTTGACAACTTTTTTCTTAACTACTTTCCTTTTAGCTGCAACTTTTTTCTTGACTACTTTCTTCTTGGCGACAGATTTTTTTGCGGCCATCGTTTATCCTCCAAGTGTTAAACGCAATTAAGTATAATCATCTTTACACATAAATCTAGTCTTTGCGTAAAATTTTATACATTCGACTTTGTGTATCGACTGCCATTTTATATTCTTGAATGATTATTTTATTAAATATTACTTTTAATGATTGCTGTCATTCGTAAAGAAACAGTAAATGTTATTACTACGTGGCTTATTTTAGAGCTTTATATATAGTATAGAAAGCTTGTTGATTACTCGTCAGGTATTGAAAAAATATTTTTTTATATAAATAATTTACGCTGGATGTTGTTCCAATCCCGGATGTTTTTGGCAAAAATGTTTTTGAAAATGTATTTTTTATCTTAGTGAAATACGGGGATATATATTGCTGTTTAGGGGGAAATTGGAAGAATTACTATTCAAGTGACAGGATGAATCGCCATTCCTTAGTCGTCACTGGCATGATAGAGAGCCGATTTCCACGCTTTAATAACGACATGGTTACCAGTTCAGAATGCTGTTTTAGTTCTTTGAGAGTGATTATTCTGCTTAATTTTCGTTTAAATTTAACATCGACCATGTACCAACGTGGATTATCAGCACTATTTTTAGGATCGAAATAAGGGCTACGTGGATCTGAAGCGGTGTAATCAGGGTAGGCTTCCCTGACGATCTGGACTATTCCAACGACTCCAGGCTGGGTGCAATTAGAATGATAAAACAGAGCAAGGTCGTTAAGCTGCATATCATCTCGAATAAAATTTCTGGCCTGATAGTTGCGTATGCCATCCCAGTGATCCGTCTGGCGCGGCAACTTTTTCAAATCATCGATGGAAAATGTATTGGGTTCAGATTTCAATAGCCAGTAATTCATGGTGATATTCTATATATATTGGATTCGGTTACTATGCCATGCAGTGGCACATCCCAGGGTTCCTGTGGGAGGTGATCGAGCTTCTGAAATTCATAGGCAAAGCCATACACGTGCGGCTTTCGCCAATATCGCCTGTATTTAAGAAAATAGAGGGTGCGATCATAAAATCCACCCCCCATCCCCAGGCGATTGCCTGCGGTGTCAAACGCGACTAGCGGCGTCAGCAATAGATCGAGGTGACCTGCCGGCAGCCAATGACGTCGGGATATTGTCGGTTCAGGTATGCCAAAACGATTTTGGGATAGCCTGTCCTGCTTACGGAAAGGTGCGAATAAGAGATGATTTCGTTTTAAAGTGTCCAGAACTGGCAGGTAGCACGTCTTCCCCATTGACCAGGCTTGCTCCATCAAGGGTAGGATATCCAGCTCTCCGTTATAGGGAAAGTAGACGGCGATTCGTTTGCTGTTAAGAAAGGTGTTTGACCTGGCGCATAGTGTACATGCGAGAAAGGCAGCATCTTGGCGAAACTGTGGGTCTAGACGTTCCCGCCGCGCCCGTATCCGTTGACGGATTTCATCACGTTTTGGCATTTCGGTAAGAGAAGAGGAGGGCATTCCCCGTAATCGTCGTCGTGAACTTTCGCCCTTGAACCAATGATTCAGGTGGGAACAACGTTGATATCGCAGGCTTCCCACGTTGTGCGGGCATGCTCAATAACATCAGAACTCTGTCCCCTGGGCAGTTTATTAGGCTCAAGAGTATTTTCCGGTTCACTAACGGGCGTTACAGGGTATGCCCAAATCGGTTGATACTTAAAACTCCAGTTGCTGGCTCTTCTCCAGCATCATATCGACCTTATTCTGCAAAGTCTGTAGCCGAGGCTCGGTATCTCCCTCAAAACTTTCAGCCTGATCCTTGTATTTCAGAAGGTCGTGAGTAATATTCAGCGCCGCCATGATAGATATCCTGTCCATACCGATTACTTTACCGGTGTCTCGCACTTCCTTCATCTTTTCGTTCAGGAAGTCGCTGGAATGAATCAGGGCATCGCGCTCTCCCGGTGTGCACGAAACGCGATATTCTTTGTCTAGCATATTAATGGTAACCAGAGTGCTATTATTGCTCATATCTCGACTTCCAATGTTTTCAGGCGCGTTATCATTCCAGCCACCTTGGATTGAGAAAGCTGGTTTTTTTCGCCGAGCTTAATTTTTTCAGCGAATAATTGCTTGTTCTGTTTGCTCAGACGACCATTCTCAGTGAGTAGCGTTTCGCACAGTTCAAGCAGTTCTTCGATGCTTGAAGCGAATTTATCGATATCCAGATGATTTGTATTGAGTGAATTATTTTGTTCCATAGCCCTAACTATAGAGTGCCACCATTGACCGGTCAATGGCAGTTTTATGGCCGGAAGTACCTTATTTAATAATTGTTCTGCCGCTGTTTTTTTGGTACGTATTTGTCAGTGCTGTATGTTGCTGATATTTAGTTATTAAAAAATGTTAGGCTGTTCTATTGGCTTATATATGCTGATACTCGGATAGTTAAATTGGCGGACGTGATCGTTTATGATAAAGATGTTGAAGCTGGGCCTTTCCCTGATAGCTGACTGTAATTAAATCCAATGTTCATGATGATTTCGGAGTGCTGATGGATTATACGCAAACCAATATTGCTTTTAGACATTTGGGTATTATTCAGGAAATATCTGAATGCCACGGGCTACTTTGTGGTTTGATCTGTACGCAGGAAACCCTGAGCCAGGAAACCTGGCTGGATCATCTGTTTGAAGAAGGCGCTGATCACCCGTTTTTATTGGCGCATGCACCTTCAAGTGATACTGCGCAGGCCGAGTGGTCAATTCTGCAACAGTTATATAGAGAGACAGGCATTCAGATAAAGGATCCTGAGTTCAGCTTTCGACTGCTATTGCCCGATGATGAGCAAATACTTGCAGTACGAACCCAGGCTTTGGCTGACTGGTGCAAAGGTTTCTTATATGGCTTGGGAGTGGGCGGCATGGATAGTGGTCAGGAAGCCCCACAAAATGTTCAGGAAATAGTCAAGGATTTGATTGAAATTTCACGAGCTTATCGTGATGATGAGGAAGAGGATCTGGAAATTGATGAGGCATCTTACTTTGAATTGTCAGAATATGTGCGGGTGGGCGTGATATTGATTTATGAGGAATTGCAGACCGAGCGCGACCAGCAGGATGGCGGCCGGGTATTACACTAAGAGTCTAATATGCAGGAATATGTAAAACGCCGCAAACGCCTGATGCATATGATGGGCAAGGATAGTATTGCTATCCTGCCGACAATGCCGGTGGCGACCCGCAACCGGGACATTGAATATCCTTATCGTCCTGATAGTGACTTCTTCTATCTGAGTGGCTTTTCTGAGCCTCAGGCAGTCCTGGTTTTGGTGCCGGGGAGAACGCAGGGTGGATATATCCTGTTTTGTCGGGAACGCGAGCCTGATCAGGAAATGTGGGTGGGCCCAAGGCATGGTCCAGAAGGGGCGCGGTCGACCTATGGCGCTGATGACGCCTTTCCTATCAGTGATATCGATGAAATTCTTCCCGGGTTACTGGAGAACAGGGAGAAGGTCTACTACACCATGGGGAGTTGCCCTGAATACGATCTGAAAATTCCAGAATGGCTGAAGCACATTCGTCTGAAATCACGCACGGGCGTCCATGCTCCCGGCGAAATTGTGTCATTAGAGCATCTGCTCCATGAAATGCGTCTGTTCAAGAGCCGCAAGGAGATTACGCTCATGCGTCGGGCGGCTAAAATATCGGCGCAGGCCCATGTACGCGCCATGCAGGTTTGCCAGCCGGGAATGTGGGAATACCAGATAGAGGCAGAGCTGATAGCTGAATTCATGCACAAAGGATGCAAAAGCACTGCTTATCCTCCCATTGTTGGTGGTGGCGAAAACGCCTGTATATTGCACTATACCGACAATAATACTGTTCTAAAGGACGGCGACTTATTATTGATCGATGCCGGCGCTGAACATCGCTACTATGCTGCAGACATTACCCGGACGATTCCAGTCAATGGTCGGTTTTCAGAGCCACAGCGATTGATCTATGAGCTGGTATTGGAGGCGCAACTGGCGGCCATCGACAAGATAAAGCCGGGTAATCACTGGATGGATCCTCACCATGCCGCAGTAAGAGTATTGGCGAGAGGGCTGCGCAAACTGGGTCTTCTTAAAGGAGACCTGCGCAGCATAATTAAAAAGGAGTCTTACAAACGCTTTTTTATGCATCGTACCGGTCACTGGCTGGGTATGGATGTCCATGATGTCGGGGATTATAAGATAGGCGACACTTGGCGCATGCTGGAACCCGGGATGGTGATGACAGTCGAGCCGGGGCTTTATATTGCCGGCGGCAGCAAGGGTGTGGCAAAGAAATGGTGGAATATTGGTGTGCGCATTGAAGACGATATCCTGGTTACACGGGACGGATGTGAAGTGCTCAGCAGAGACGTTCCCAAGTCAGTAGACGAGATTGAGGCTTTGATGTCGGCGTGAGGGTATGCATGAAGGATATTTTGACATGATCAAGACAGATTACGACCTGATCATTGTCGGCGGCGGTATGGTCGGCGCCAGTCTGGCATGTGCTCTGAACAATACAAAATTGCGTATTGCCGTAATTGAGGCTGTACCGTTACGCGCTGCTTCACAGCCGAGCTATGATGACCGTAGCGTTGCGCTGAGCTACGGGACCCGGCGGGTCTTTTCCGGGATGGGGTTGTGGGAGTCACTGGCCGACTCAGCGACACCGATCAGGAAGATCCATGTTTCCGACCGGGGACACTTTGGCATGCTGAGAATGGATGCCGCCCGATACGATTTCGAGGCCTTGGGATATGTGGTGGAAAACCGCGCCTTGGGGAAACTATTTGCTGCCCGTCTGGCAGAATTGAAACACGTCGACCTGATCTGTCCCTGTGAACTGACTGGGCTGGAGTTTGATCAAAGCGTCGTTCGCGCCCAAGTCAGTGTTAACGATGAAATAAAGGTATTCAGCGCCCGATTGTTGATTGGTGCTGATGGTGGACGCTCGGTAGTGCGCCAGCTAGCGGGTGTTAAAACCCGTACGAGGGAATATGGCCAATGCGCCGTGATCGCCAATGTGACACCGGGTAAGTCTCATCAGAATATTGCCTATGAGCGATTTACCAGCACGGGTCCACTGGCCATGCTGCCCATGAGCGGCAACCGCTGTTCGATGGTGTGGACTGTCAAACAGGCGCAGGAAAAAGAATTGCTGGCCCTGGATGACGAGGCATTTCTGGCCCGTCTCCAGGAGCGATTCGGCTATCGTCTCGGTGTGCTGCAAAAAATCGGCAAGCGCGCCATGTATCCTCTGGCCCTGATGATGGCAGAGCCCGCATCAACCCCGCGGTTGGCATTAATCGGTAATGCTGCCCATACTTTGCATCCCGTTGCTGGCCAGGGGTTCAATCTGGGTATCCGGGATGTTGCCGCCCTTGCCGAAATTGTTAGCGATACGCTGGCTGCTGACGGTGATATCGGTGCGCCACCGGTTCTGAAAAAATATGCCGCCTGGCGTCACAAGGACCAGCGCCATGTTGCCCGATTGACCGACGGATTGGTGCGCCTGTTCAGCTCTACTCTTCCGCCTCTGGTGTTGGGTCGTAACCTGGGGCTGCTGGCGCTTGATCAGGTACCGCCGGTCAAGCGGGTGCTAATGCGCCAGACCATGGGCCTGGCTGGGAAGCTGCCTCGCCTTGCGCGTGGTCTGCCCATTGCATAGTCAATCGATGAATCGCCATTATGACATTGTGATTGTCGGCGCCGGTATGGTGGGCGCAGCGCTGGCCTGTATGCTGGGCAACAGTCAATTCCGGGTTGCGGTTATTGAGGCGCGCCAGCCACAAACTCGCTGGCCCAAGGACAGCGTTGATATCCGGGTGTCGGCCATATCTGCAGCATCACAGCATATCTTCATGGCGCTCGGTGTCTGGAAGCAGATGGTGTCGCTCGGTGTCAGTCCCTACCATGAAATGCATGTATGGGACGCCACCGGCCGCGGCGTCATTCACTTTGATTGCGCGGACGTCGCCGAACCGCGACTGGGCCATATTATTGAGAACC
>QIGV01000026.1 GCA_003230085.1 Gammaproteobacteria bacterium | reverse complement strand
GTTGTATCCGGTGCGAAGAACATCAAGGACCCCAATGTACGTGAACGATTTATTGCCTCTATGCGTGCGCCCATTGCCAGATCGATTGATGGCATTACATCATTGAGCCGCACGCGCCGCAACGATGACAAGATGGCAAGGCTATCCAAATCGCTCGATATCCAAAGAACTATATTTGAAGACCCTAACTCAACCCCGGAAGAAAAGGCAGACGCTCAAAAAGGCATAGCTGAATCCATAGATGCTGCCCGTAGCACCGGATTGATAAGCAATACAACCGCAGAAAAAACCCGTAAGGATTACACCACAAGGTCAATACGGGGCGCTGTGGCCGGGTTCTTGAACTCTGGCATGATCAACAAAGCAAGGGAACTGGTCGGCACCGGCAAGGCTGGTGGAGCTTCTGGCAGGCTAATCGCAAGTGGTGAAGGCGGGTATGGGTCATTTAATCAGGGCAAGGCCGGTGATAACGCTGGCAAGAGCCTTGATTTCTCAAAGTTTACGGTCGGTGAGATCAAAGCACTGCAAGCCAGAAAAAAAGGCGACGCAAACAGGCTATTTGCGGTCGGGAAATACCAGATTATACCGGAGACACTTAAGGCAGGTATCAAGGCTCTTGGTATTCCAGATGACACACCATTCACACCAGAGCTACAGGAAAAGCTCTATCGTAATTATTTGATTGATAAAAAGCGTCCGGCTGTAAAAGCATTCATTACAGGCGCGTCAGACAACCTGGCAGCTGCACAAAAGGGGCTGGCCAGAGAATTTGCATCCGTGGCCGATCCTAAAACCGGAAAATCAGTTTTTGCAGGAGTTGGAAATAATAGTGCGTCGATATCTTCCTCATCTGTGACGAGATCGTTAAATGCCGAGCGCAAGGCGTATCAGGCGGCCATAGATAGCGGACTGGACCCACAAGCAGCATGGGAAAGCCTTTCCAACGTTGACAGTGGAAATATCCCACAGGTTGAGCGCCGTGCATTGCTGGCACAGATAGATCGTGCCGATAAAGTGTCGGCTATTGGCATTAAGTCGCAGGAAAGAAACGTAATTGCCGATGAGGTTGCCAGCTTAAGAAATGATGGCGTTTCGCTTGGGATAGTTAACACGAGGTCGCTATCATCCAAAGACAAGGCGGATATCGAGTTTGCAAAGTTTGAATTTGATATAAGTCAAACAATACAGAATGCTGATTCCAGTGAATTGCCCGGAATATTAAAATCACTCAAGCCACAGGGTGAAGGGTTTGCAGTCGAGCAGAAGCAGTTTGAGTTTGCTAAATCCGCCATTGATGCAAGGATTAAAAAACAAAATGATGATCCAGCCGGGTTTATAATAGAATTAAATGACGCCATATCTGGTGCTTTTAATGAGGCGATATCATCCGAAAATCCACGGGTAATTGAATCTGCTATTTCAGTAATACGCCAGACACAATCAGAGCAAGGCATTGCCCCGGTTGATATCAGGTCAGTCCCCCGGTCGCTACTATCAGAGATCGCAACCTCATTGAGTAAGTCATCAAATGCCGGACAACCTGCAAATGGCAGTGACATTCTGAGCAATGTACTTGAGATTAAAAAGAAATACGGTTCCCAATCAAATAATGTTCTGAATGACATTGCGGCAAATGGTGGAGGTGAGGGTTTTAAGGAAATATCAGAACTGATAGACAACGGCAACGTTGACCTTGCCAGAAGCCTTTCAAATGTCGTGAGTGTTGGAAAATTTGGGAATGACTCGCGTATTGCGTTGAAACTGGCCGACTCAGGGGATTTGGCAACAGCCCGGAATATACTGGATGGACGGTTCAAGCGCGAAACAATAAAAAGCGGGATAACCCCAACTGGCAAGACAGATAGTGGTGATACGTTTGATGTGATTATGTCAGACGTTATAGGTGATGCACTTATAAATTCACCTGCTGTATTTGCGGCAGCAAGAGAATCGGTATTGTCAATATATGCAAACAAAGCCCAACCAGGCGAGCCGATAGACGAGCAAAGAATAAGGGATGCCGTTCAGTCTGCAACTGGTGGTATTATGCAGTTTAATGGTAATGGTGATCAGGGGAAGTTCATCGCCCCGGTTATTGGCATGACTGACAGTATGTTAAAAAATGTCCTTAACAAGGTCAATGACACTGACCTTCGTGGTGCGTTTATTGGAAAACTTAGAGATAGTGACCCCGTAACGGCAGATATGTTGCGCAATGAATTGCAATTCGTATCAGCAGGGAACAAGAAGTATTTCCTACGGTTCCCAGGGGAAGGTGGTGGACTGGCTACTAACCGTGCTGGTGAGAACTATGTAATGGATTTCAACACCTTACTGCCTATCCTGATTAAACGTCATTTAAAAACAATTGAGAGAAAGCCTGTTAGTGTTGTTGAGGGAGGCACCGACCCTAATGTGTTTGTTCAGGGTGGCCTGCTCAGTAACTTCGACGATCAGGGTAATTTCAAAGGCGCACCCAAGTGACAATCTTCACCCCTGAAAACGAGGCTATAACAGCACAAAGAGCACGAGGGCAGGGTGCAGTAAGTAAGCCCACTGACTTTTCAGAGAATTTCAGTTCAGCTTTTGACAGCTTTATGACCACTGACAGAATAGGCGCGTCAAAAAGAAAACTGTTTACAGAAATTGATAATGCCAGAAGATTTGTTAAATCGCGCACAGGAACAAGTCTGGATCAACCTTTGCGGTCCGGGACATTTCTACCAGAGTTTTTACAGCCGCGCAGTGATACGGAAAAGACGGTTATTGAATCTCCTATAAAAGACCCTGTTACCCTTGTCTATGACACTTTCTTTAGACAGAATGATCTATCTGAATCAGAGCGCTTAGCAAAGTTTGATGCCGAGTTAACCAGCATTCGCAATGGTCTACCCGACGATGAAAAAGACCTGTTACCAACCATTAACCAGATGCGTCAGAGAATAAAGGAGAAATCAAGGGATATCGTTCGTAAGGCAGAAGATGTGGGCAGCCGGTCGACACCAGCAGGCGCTATAGGTAATTTTGCCGGGACCGCAGTCGCTGCAATAACCGAACCATCCGTTGCCGCAACAATGTTCATTGGTGCGCCTGTCCGTGCAGGATTATTTGCCAAAATGCTCATTGAGGCAGGAATAGGGAGTGCCACAGAGGCAGTAATACAGCCAGATATACAAAAGCAACGCGCAGAACTTGGGTTGCCCAGCGGTCTTAATCAGGCGATTGGTAACATTGCAATCGCTGGTGTTGGTGCGGCTGGCTTAACTGGTGTTGTGTCTAGTCTGGCCCGCGCCGTGAAGGCAATAAGAAAAGGTGGTGTCAAGGAATTTGAAAAGCGGGTGCAGCGCACTGCGACAAAGGAAGAAAGTGCAATAATAGAGGCTCATCAACGCGATCTGGACGTTGAGGACGCTACCCCGTACAAAGAGAACACACCAAAAGCAGATCAGGTTTATAGGGCCAATTCACAGGCGGCAACTGATGCTGCGATTGAGGGTCGTGTATTGCAGGATTCAGAGATCATTAAGGATGATAGCCTCACATTAAAGACGCTCGATGAAGTCGACAGTTCAACCGGAAACGTTGGCATTAACCAGCCAAGAGTAGAGGTGAGTACAAAGCTTGTATTGGGTGATGAGACCAAACCGCGCGCCAAGGGTAAGGCACCCGTGACTACGCAACCAGAACCAAAGATTATCACCCAAAATAAAAGACAGAAATCACCTGCAAGCTGGGTGATCAGAGATAAGGAAACCAAACAGGTTATTTTCGAAACATTTGACAAGAAAAAGGTTGCTGCTCTAAATAAAAAGAAATTTGAAGCTGTTCCGATCCTTGATTATCTCGTAAGTATAAACGGAAGACAGAAACCCGTTATCAAGGTAACTGGAACACCTGTAGGAACTGCAAAGCTCCAGAAGAAAGCCGCATCAATAGATACCGGACCGCTGGAGCGTAAAAAAGTCATATCAGAACTTGAAAAATCTGGCGTTGACAATATCACACCAAATAAGGTGGATGAGGTTCTCAGTATCAGGGCACGCGAGGATATAAGCATACCAGCCGCATTCGAGCGCACCAATATCAGGGCTGGCCAAGCGCCAGAACTATTGCCGGTTGACAGGAATGTTCTTGATTCATTCGGCACCCCAGCCAGCAAGACATCAATTGATCAGGTCAACGATATTATTGATGAGTTTGCAGATTTGGACATAAACGACGAATTGAACCTGTTAGACATTCCAATTGGAGAAAGATTAACCAGTGACGGCAAGTTGGTTGTCGAGACGCGAACCTTGAAACAAATGCTCGATGATATAAAAGAAGACGATAACTTTCTTGAAGAATTAAAACTTTGCAAAGGGTCTACTGATGTCTCTTAGAGATTGCATAAACAAGGCTGTACGAGCCGGGCTTATGGACAAAAACCGTGCAGAACGCGCTCGCAAAATATTCGATGAGAAATACGACCATGCAAAATTAGGACTTGGCAATGCTGAAGCATTAGCAAAAGCACGTAAAGATACAATCGCAGCAATTACCCACATGACCGAACAGGCCAAGCGTGAAAAGATATTGCAAGCCCAGGTTGCCAGAGACATAATTAGAAACTCAAGGGACTCTGGTGTTAGTATCGACAAAGCCATGATTGCCCACTTTTCATTTAATGAAAGAGCGGTCGGTATTGCGAATATATCAACCAGAAAGGCCAGTATACTGTCCCAATTACACGGTGGTATGGATGAATTTTTGGCGAAACACAGACGTGATCTGATAGGCCGCGTCAGAAATGAGGCCGAACTCATTGATATCCTGAATGAGGTTCATGGGAAAGACTCTGGCAATGCGTCTGCTAAAGAATTGGCACAGGCGTGGATGGACACAGCGGAGCGTGCGCGGTTAATGTTCAATAAAGCTGGTGGGGATATACCACGGCTGGATGACTGGGGCCTCCCCCACTCACATGATGGCATAGCAATACGAACTGCTGGATTTGAAGTGTGGTATCCTGAAATAAGAAACCGTATAGATATTGATAAAATGAAGGACTACACTACTGGGCAGGCGTTTACAGAAGAAGCGTTAGAAAAAGAAGCATTAACAGTATACGAGAACATAACCACAGAAGGATTCAAAAACCGTGAAGCTGGAACGCGATACGGTCAGAAGTTGTCTCGCAGTGGAATGGATAGCAGGTTTTTCATATTCAAATCAGCCGAGGACTGGATTGCCTATAATGATAAGTTTGGCAAAGGTGATGTGTTTTCAATTATGATGGGCCACCTTGATGGTATGTCCAGAGATATATCCCTTCTGCAAATCTTTGGCCCAAACCCAACATTAACTGTCAGATGGATGGGTGATGTTGTAGAGAAAGATTTACGCACACGGGCCATGAGGGAACGAGCCCCAACCGACAAGTTGGAAAGCAGGGCAAATAAAACCCGCGACCTCATGGATACAATGTACGAAATATATACCGGGCAAGCTAATTCACCAATTGACGGGCGTGTAGCGAGAACCTTTGCCGGGGTAAGAAATATCCTTAATTCTGCATTCCTTGGATCGGCTTCATTATCTGCTGTTTCAGATGTGGCGTTCTCAAAAATGGCATCTAGTCATGTTGGGATAAAATATAGAAAGGTCATATCAAGACAGATTAGCCTACTAAACCCGCGCAACATAGAAGATAAGAAAATTGCGGTCAGGCTTAACTTGATAGCCGATGACTGGTCAACCATTGCATCCGCACAGCAAAGATACATAGGTGAGGTTGTCGGGCCTGAGATAACGCGCCGGTTGGCTGATTTTACATTGCGGGTTTCTGGCCTATCACCATGGACACAAGCAGGCCGCTGGGCATTCGGAATGGAGTTCCTGGGTTTGATGGCCGATAACGCTACAAAGTCATTCAAAAGCCTGCCAGAACCGATACGTAACACATTCTCCCGGGCTGGAATAAATGCCGCTGACTGGGATGTAGCCAGAGCAACAAAACTCATGGATCACAAGGGATCAAAGTTCTTGCGTCCAGATGATATGGAGGACAAGGACTTGGCGCTTAAGTTCCTTGATATGGTATTTACTGAAACTGAATTTGCAGTCCCTAGCACATCATTGCAAGGGAGCGCATTCTTGAAGGGCAGGGCTAAACCCGGCACTATACAGGGTGAGCTAATCCGTTCAACGGCCATGTTCAAAAACTTCGCAGTCACGTTAATGATGACACATTTCAGGCGTGTATTGTCAATGCCAACTAAATATC
>QIGV01000202.1 GCA_003230085.1 Gammaproteobacteria bacterium | reverse complement strand
CCCGCTTGGCAGGCTGATTACGAAGCCATGCAACAGGAAATGTTTTATGGGGAAGTCCCTTCGTTCGACGAAATCCTGATCGTGGTCCGTGATTTTCAGGCCAGACTAAACGCGCTGTAGGCGTGCTTTGTTGGTTACTATCCCGGATGGGTATTTAGGGGAATTCAAATGGACGGACGCCTGAGTCTTGGAGTCCTTTCACGAGTCGAGGCTTTCGCAGTAAGCTGCGGATCAGATTGGAATTATGACAGCAATTTGACAGCGCGACTAACTAACCTATTGTAATATAAGAAAAGACCGAGGGTTCGAATCCCTCCTCCTCCGCCATTTGGCCTAACTTCAACCGCTAACACTATCCTGCTGAGGACGCTGGTCGGTATTAAAGATCCATAAATATGCATAGTTGCGCTATAATGCAACTATGCACAGTGTAGCAATTACCCCGGAAACACTGTTTCAAGCCCTGTCTGACAGTACGCGCTTGCGGATTATCCGCCTGCTGGTTATGACCGACGAGGAAATCTGCCTGTGTGAGTTGGTGGATGCCTTGCTTGAGCCGCAATACAACCTTTCCCGCCACCTTAAAGTCCTGCGTCAGGCCGGGTTACTGACATCCTGGAAGGAAGGGCGCTGGGTGTACCACCGCTTGACGAAGCACCCGGACTACCTGCAACAACTCTATACGCTGGTGCGTTCCTTGCCTGACACAGACAATGTCTACCGAACCGACCTCAGGAATTTCAGCCATCGTATGGCGTTACGCGAAAATGGACGATGCAGGGTGGGTATTCTCTCCAATGATCTGAAGACAGGTTCTGAATAATGTCCTGCCCTGGCTGTGAAGCGGTAGCCAGGGGGGAAGCTATGCCGCCGCCCTGGCGAAATCTTCAGGTTGTCGCATCGGCATTATCGGGTGTATTGCTGGCGGTTGGCTTTTTCGGCGCCATGCTGGGCCTGCCATCCGTACTGGAGATTGGCCTGTACCTGCTGGCAGTTGTCATCGGTGGCTGGTATTTCGTTCGAGAGGGTATTAAAACCCTGCTTGAGGAACGGCAGCTCGGCATCGAGATTCTGATGGCAGTGGCGGCCGTTACTGCCGGGCTTTTGGGGCAGTGGGCCGAAGCGGCCATGCTGGTGTTCTTGTATTCCATCTCGGAAGCGGCAGAAGGGTATACCGAGGAGCGCACCCGTAATGCGATTCGGGCATTGATGGATCTGGCCCCCAAAACAGCCCTGGTCGTACACGACCATAAAGAAGTCGTGGTCCCTGCAGAAGACCTTCGTGTCGGGGATATTTTTATCGTTCGTCCCGGCGAGGCCGTAGCAACGGATGGAGAGATTATTGAAGGGCACTCCAGCCTGAACCAGGCGCCGGTGACCGGTGAGTCGGTGCCGGTCGAGAAACTGGTTGGTGACCGTGTGTTTGCCGCGACATTGAACGGTGAAGGTGCGTTAACCGTCTGTGTCACGAAAACCACGGCGGATAATACCCTTGCGCGCATTATTCAACTGGTGGAAGAGGCTCAGTCCAGCAAGGGAAAGAGTCAGCGCTTTATCGAACGCTTTGGGCGCCGTTACAGCCCGGCTGTTCTGCTGGTTGGCATTTTACTCGCTGTATTGCCGCCACTGTTTTTTGCCCAGGCGTGGCAGGAGTGGTTGACGCGCGCCACCGTGTTTATTGTTGCCGCAGCCCCCTGTGCGCTGGTGATCTCGATTCCCGTAACCCTGGTTGCCGCGATTGGCACCGCAGGCCGCAACGGCATCTTGATCAAGGGGTGTGTGCATCTGGAAAACCTGGCCAGGGTGCGTGTCATTGCACTGGACAAAACCGGCACATTGACCCTGGGCAAGCCGTGCGTGAGCGAAGTGGTCACCTTGAATGGTATCGATGAGAAACAACTGATCGGCATAACCGCTGCACTGGAAGCACGCTCACAACATCCCTTGGCCAATGCCATTATCCATTATGCGGCAGATAGCCATATCGAGGTGCCGCCCGCAGAAGATTTCCAGTCGCTGACCGGCGCCGGCGCCAAAGGCCGAATCGACAATGAGCTGATCTATATTGGCAAGCCGGGTTTGTTCGCGGCACTGGGCGTTGATATCAATCCGGTCCAGGCGCAAATCAGGCAATTACAACAGGCGGGCAATACCGTCATCCTGGTCGGTACCGGGCAGCGCTTGCTGGGCCTGATTGCCGTGACGGACCCACTGAGACCCAATGTGGCCGATGTGATCCGCGAACTGCGGCATGCCGGTATTGAGAAGATTATCATGTTGACCGGCGACAATTCTTTGGCCGCCAACGCCATCGCCGCCAGAGCCGGTATCGACGAAGTGTTTGCCGAACTCAGCCCGGAGGATAAAAAACACCAGGTTGAAGCGCTGGACCGGCAATATGGCCATGTCGCCATGGTCGGTGATGGTGTCAACGATGCGCCGGCACTGGCGGCGGCTCATGTCGGTATCGCCATGGGTGCGGTGGGTACGGATGTTGCCCTGGAAACCGCCGACGTTGCGCTCATGGCGGATGACCTGTCGCGTCTGCCCTATCTCATTCGTTTCAGTCGTCGTAACCGGGCCGTTATCCGGCAAAACCTGATGTTGTCTGTACTGGTTATCGGGAGCCTGGTCACCGGTGCCGTGGCAGGGGTGTTTTCCTTGCCCGTCGCAGTCCTCGCACATGAAGTCAGCGAGTTTGTGGTGATTGCCAGCGGGCTTCGGATGTTGCGGTCGTAGGTCGTTAAGCGCCGTATTCTTCTGCAACGATTAACTTTAATTGAGGGAGTCGCAACAATGTGGCAGCCTGTTCCTTCATGCCAGTCAATACCACATTGAAGGATTGGCCGGGGGGGGGGCTTTGACGCGGACCAGTGTGTGACCGGTTTCTGGGGCCTGTCTTTGCATGAAACAACACATTGTCTCGAAGTGAGTGGCAAAACACTCTACGGCTGGTGTGCATGGGATACGCTGTTTATACCGGAACTACTGGGTAGCACAGCACGGATCATTTCCATCTGCCCGGTTACCGGAAAAGAAATCCAGTTGACGGTTTCATCCACAGGAATTGAATCAACAGGATAGATTATGACAACACTCAAACCTGGAATCACCGGCATGACCTGAGCGCGCAGGTCCAGCGTGGCTTCAGGCTCGCCCTTAACCTTGCTGTCGGTAATGATTGCGTTGGTCAGAAGGCTCAGGTTGGCTGTTTCGACCCTGGCTGCTGCTTGGCCTGTCGGCCATCACCGTGCCATAACCAATGCCTGAAAATCCGTCAAAAGTGATCGGATAAAACCAAGATTCATGATCGGAATGTTTCAGAATACGCACGGAAGAGGGTTGCTTTACATAATGGTCAAACGCATGTTGTCCATGTGTTGGCAGTGTACACGCAACGTGTACACTGTTATTATATGTACATATCAGGTTATTTGCTATAGCCAAATAAGCGCGGTTACTTAGAAATGAATTATATATATCAGATACTTAGAGATGCGTTGGTAGCATTTAGAGAAACAACAGATATTCCTGCGGATCTAATTGCAGAGGAAGTACAGATGCCTGCAGGTTATGCAGATGCAGAAATACGCTTAGGTGATGGGCCGCCTCTAATGGCAGAAATCAAGAAAACGCTTCAGCCTGCAACACTAGGGGCAGCATTAGCAAATTTGAAACGATTTAACTGTCCCGGTATTTTAATTACAGAATATGTGACCCCACAGATGGCAGAAAAACTGAAGGAAATGGATATTCCATTTCTTGATGTTGCGGGCAACGCATACTTAAAGACACCCAATACATTTGTTTATATTACTGGCAGAAAAAAGCCTGAAGAACTGACCACTCAAAGGCACAACAGGGCATTCAGGGCAGCAGGTTTAAAGGTCATTTTTACATTGCTGACACTAAAAACTCAATTGAAGGCGCCTACCCGTGAAATTGCCTACAATGCTGGTGTTGCAAACGGGACAGTAGGCAATATCCTCAAAGATCTTGGGCAACTCGGTTTTGTATACAGAAGCAAAAATAAAGATTTAGTGCTTGAAAACAGGGATAAGCTGATAGACAACTGGGTAGACGCATATCCTAGAGAATTGCGGCCACAACTCAAAGTACAGCGTTTTCAGATTCAGCACCCGGACTGGTGGAAAGAATTTACCTATGACCGTTGGCAACAAAATCAAATGTGGCTTGGCGGTGAACCAGCCGCCGCATTGTTAACTCAGTATCTTTACCCGGAGACAATTACAGTTTATGGTCGTCCCGATTTCAGGAAGCTGGCGCAGGTAGTACAGCAGCCAGTGCGTGACGAACATGGTAATTTTGAACTACTGGAGCCATTCTGGAATTTTGAAACGGAAATACTGAATAAGGAGCAAAGAATTTGCCCCCCCTTATTGATATACGCAGATCTTGTTGTGACTGGAGATGCACGCCATTTAGATGCTGCAAACTTGATAAGAGAAAAATATCTCCATGGGGACTGAGCCAGTAGAGGTAGATGACGCATTATTTGAAGTGCTTGTTGCTTTTTCAACGGCCGCAGATGCAGTAAAAGCCCCGTGGCTCATTATTGGTGCAACAGCCCGCATCATATTATTAGAGAAAGTCTATGGTTGGCCCCAAGGTCTTGGTACGCAAGATATAGATTTTGGAGTGCAAATTGGAAATTGGGATCATTACAAAAAGCTATGTGACTTCATAACGGCGACTGATGTTTTTGAAGCTGAACGCGCACCTACCAAAAGATTCAGATCCAAACAGAATATGTCGTTTGATCTCGTCCCATATGGTGGCGTCGAGGATGAGGATAAGCGAGTATTCTGGCCTCCCCATAACGATGATGTGATGACAGTGCGTGGCTTTGAAGGCGCAGCGAAAAATGCTGTGAAAATTATTGTTAACCAGAAATTGATGGTTCCAGTTGTGAGTCCAGCAGGGTTGTGTGCATTAAAATTATTTGCCTGGGAGGAACGTCATACCCAGCACCCAGGTAGAGACGCAAAAGATATAGCGTACTTATACAAAAATATCGAATTGTTATATTCGACTGAAAAACTTTTTTGTGACTACCTGGATGCTGTCGAAGCCACTGATTATAAAATTGATAGTGCCGGGCACTATCAATTGGGGTGTGATGTAAAAAATCTGATTTCTGAAAATGAGCACAGATTTTTGACAGGTTTTCTTTCAAATCAGCTAGAAAAAGATGAAGACTCGGATTTGTGCAGAGAGCTACATAGTTACACGAATATGCAGACAATAGAAGACACATTTGAAGCACTTGATTATTTTTATAAGGGACTTTGTAGGGAGCTGATAAACCAAGTCCCCGTCAACTTTCCCTGATATCAAGCACTAATGCCTGGTTTGCTTTTAGTGCAGGTTCGCGATCTTCTCCAGTTGCTCTTCCAGTTGGCGAATGCTGGTGCGGATATCTTCGAGCTTGTTTTTTTCCTTCTCCACGACGGCAGCAGGGGCCTTGTCCACAAAACTGGCATTGCCGAGTTTCTTTTCCGTACGTTCCAGCTCGTTGCGCTTGCGGTCCAGCTCCTTGTTGAGGCGTGCCAATTCGGCATCCTTGTCGATCAGCCCGGCCATCGGGATCAGTACTTTCATCTCGCCGACCAGTGCGGTGGCAGACTCGGGGCCTTCCTTGTCACCCAGCCATTCGATGGATTCGACGCGGCCCAGTGAGGTCACAAAGTTACGGTTGGCTTCGAGGCGTTGTTGATCGGTTGTGCTGCCGTTTTGTAACAGCACCGGCAGAGGTTTGCGCGGGTCGATGTTCATCCCGCTACGGATTTTTCGCACGCCCAGTACAAATTGTTTAACCCAGTCGATTTCCTTCACGGCATTGTTATCGATCAGTGTTTCATCTGGCTGCGGGTAGGACTGGCGCATAACCGTTTCACCTTCGACACCGGCCAGCGGCGCGACGCGTTGCCAGATCTCTTCGGTGATGAACGGGATGATGGGGTGTGCCAGGCGCAGGATGGTTTCAAGTGCCTGCACCAGTGTCCGACGCGTGCCGCGCAGAGCGGTTTCACTGGTGTTTTCGTTGGTCAGTACGGCCTTGGACAGTTCCAGGTACCAGTCGCAATATTCATCCCAGATGAAGGAATAGATGGCCTGTGCCGCGAGATCCAGCCGGTAATTCTGGATGTTATCGATAACCTGTTTTTCGGTTTGTTGCAGCCGTGACAGAATCCAGCGATCAGCACTGCTCAGTGCTGTTTCACCGCCGTTCTGCCCACAGTCCTTGT
>QIGV01000227.1 GCA_003230085.1 Gammaproteobacteria bacterium | reverse complement strand
CCCAGTGGTTTTTCACAGTGTTTTTTCAAGAAAAGGGAGCGGTGTAGTGGTTCATACACCCGACTGAGAAAAAGTCGCTGGGCGATCAAGGCCCTAGCGAGGGCGCGTGAAGTTTATGAAACCCCGGGCTAGCACTATATATCGCCAGACCGAATGGCTGAGTCAGTGATCCAACACGCAAATCGGCAAAGGCTAAAGAGCGCGTCCGTCCCCACTTTAGCTAAAGTACGCGCGGCCCTAAAGCCGCTGGTGCTGCTCAAATTCGGTGTGTCCCGATGTCTTTACCCCCCCGATGTCTTCGTCTGATGATTCTGACGATTCCCGCTGCAATTATTTGACGCATGCTTTTGACGATTGGCAAGGAGCGCGAAAGCAATGATTTCGTAAGGGGAAACAATTTCTTTCCTGAACAGCCTCCTTTGTGAGCAATACACGAAATGTGAATTAAATCACGTTCAGGTGGACTGAAGCACTTTACAATCAAGAAAAACATATTGCATGAGGATAGCTTTTGTGAAAAGCAATACCGTATTCTTTCTAGTTTGCACGATGACCATCAGTCTATACCCAGTATCTGGTAAGACACAAATATTAATTATGGATAAATTTGAGACTCTTGATATGAGTGCGACTAACAGCGATGGGTTTGTCTGGAGGAATAACAACAGAACATCTGTGGTTACTCATAATGCAATAGATGGCCCAGTAGCAGTATATAACAACGGAAATATCTACAATATAGCAGACCCTGTTATGCCCGATGGCACTATTCGTGACTGGACTGCTTTCGATGGCGATTATAGCTTACGTTTTCGCTACGCTGCCGGGCAGCCTTGGGCAGAACAGCGCTTTAAGATCGGCGCAGCTTATCAAGAAATTTGGGTCAGTTTTATGGCACGCGTACCTACCAACTTTTCGCACGCTGGAGCAGGCAATGCCAAGCTTTTTGCGATCTGGATGGATGGCTACTCTCAAGCGGGCGATGGGGCAACGGCATTTTGGAACTACTGGAATGACGGCACCGATGGCAGTCAGGTCTCGGTGACCTGGACCGAAGGCGAATTTACGGCTTCGGTCTCACAAACACAATTTGTACCCTTTATTGATCTCGCTACCGACAAGGGTCGTTGGATGGAACTGGTCTTCAAAGTAAAAGCGGCTACCAACCGCACGTCTGAAGATGGAACCCTCGATCTATGGCGCCGATGGGACGGAGATACTGATTACGAACACTTGCATAGTGTTCAGAATGTCGATATGCCACCTAGTCCGGATCTAGGGAACGTGGATGGCGCCGGTTGGTCGAATGGCTATCTCATGGGCTGGGCGAATGATGGGTTCGCTGTAGATACAGAATGGCTGTTTGATAATTTCACTTTATCAGAAACATCGTTACTCGAGTCCCGCAGTATGCTTTTTAGCAATTCGTTTGAATAACAACAAAACATACTAAAAGCCTACCCGAGAATAGAAATCGGACAAGTTCCTAGGAGAACTTCTATGCGAATCGCCTTGTTAAGATCACTGCTTGGTATTTATTTCTTATTAGGGTGTAATAATACCATATTTAGCGGAACATATTTTACTTGTGCAGACGCACCAGTAGGAACATTTTTCTGTGATGACTATGAGTCAGCAGAACCTTTGTCTGATCGTTATTTTGAATCTAGCAGTTCAAATTTTTTACCAACAGATGGGGTTGGTACAGGTGGTAGTAGAGGACTTCGAGCAGTTTTTAATGTAGGCACAGTTAACGCTGGAAATGTAAAAAAGTCTTTTGGCAGAACACCGAATAACTATATTGGCACCCACGCAACAAACCCTACTGAAGATTATGATGAGATTTATTGGCGTGTTGATGTTCGTACCCAACCAGGTTGGCAAGGAGGTGGCGGCAATAAACTATCACGTGCCACAGCATTTGCCGCAAGCAATTGGGCACAGGGAATGATAGCTCATTTGTGGTCCGATGGCCCAAGCGGGCGATTAAGCATGGATCCTGCCAGTGGTATCGATCTCAGTGGAAATTTGGCCACTACAGGCTACAACGATTTTCCTAACCTCAGATGGTTAGGTAACAAGACCGGAGATCTGGATTTATTTAGTACTGAAAATTCTGGGCAGTGGTATTGTATTGAAGCCCATATAAAATTAAACACCCCTGGTAATGACGATGGTATTTTCGAGTTTTGGATTGATGAGACTCTTCAACAAGGCTCTTATGATTTAAACTGGCATGCCACTTGGAATAATGACCCAGAAAATTACAAAATTAATACCATTATGTTAGAAAATTATTGGAACGCAGGTTCTCCTGTAGCCCAAGAAAGGTATATGGATAATTTCATAATTTCTACAGCGCCAATAGGGTGTGACGGTAGTTCCTCAACAACTGTCAATTATGTCGATTTTCTAGAAGCTGATTTCAAACTGTTTTGGCACAACCCTGTTCGTGCCCACCCTGATGTTCCATTAGATTTTCACTATTCGGTATACGAAAAAGATAATCAACCATTAAATTGGAAACTAATCACGGCACCAAGTGGCATGAGTATAAGTCAAGATGGAGAAGTAGATTGGACTGCTACAACAGAAGATATTGGAACACATCTAATTCAACTCATAGTAACCCGAGAAGATGGCCATTTCATACAGCGTGATTTCACCCTAACTGTAAGCACTACAGATTTTACATTTGTATCTACCACTGGTGATGATGATGCTAACGATGGCAGCATAAATAGTCCGTACGGAACCATAGAACATGCCATGCGACAGATACAAGATGGAGATGGAAAAACCATATACGTACGTGACGGAACTTATCAAGAAACCTATAATTGGGAAGCAAATGGCATCATCTCACCCACGCGAGGGAAGAACTTCTCTGTTGAAGACCCTGTCGAACTTAGAAGTTATCCCAATGAAAATATGATTCTTGATTGCACTTTTTCTGGGCATGGATTTTGGGCATATAATACTAGTTATTGGGTATTTTCAAATTTAGAGGTGATAAATGCAGGCGCAGGAGAGAGAGCAGGTCTGCTATTGGGTGGACACCATAATATAGCAAAAGACTTTACTGTTCGTGATAGTCAGTGGCAATTCCAAAATAATGTTACGGGCATTCTAACAAGAGGAAGGCAAAACTTAGTTGACAGAGCCTTCGCTTACGACAACAAGGATCCCAACAGTGATCACTGGAATTCATCTAATTATTTGATTTATGCCAGCGGCGGCGCAAACAGTGATTTTGTATATATTATGAACAGCCATTCAACAGGCTCTGTTACTGGCTTTAAAGTCAAGCATGCGGGGCCCAAGCGCATTATTTTCCACAACAATCTTTCCCATGATGATTTTTATGGCTTTGGTATGGCAAGCAACTTCTCATCCATTCGTCATTCGGTCGCCATTAACTCTAAATCAGATGGGATTAGACTTGCGATAACCGACCCAACTACCGGCGGCCTGAATTTCACTGATGGAAGAATGCTTATTGAACAAAATACCATTGTTAACCCATTAAATGATGGGATTTTTAATCCGCAGGGAACTTATTTGGAAGAGGGCTCCATTGTCAAACATAATATTATTTATAGCGATACAGTAGACACACGTTTTTTAATACTAGTGCGACCATCTGTTAGTATTAGTAATAATTTGTTCTACGCTTTAGATCAGAACGATATAGTAAGAATAGGTGGTGAAACATGGCAGCCTGGAACAAATTATAACCTTCCTGCGTGGCAGTTAGAATCAGCTGATGCTGTGTGGGGCAATCCTCAATTTAGAAATTTAAACAACAATAATGTCAATGTACCCCTAAACTCGCCTGCGAATTTCGGTGACGGAGAATATGCAGGTGCTTTTAGACCATCAGCCAATGACATGCTTTTCAGAAACTCATTCGAATAATTGAAAACTACTGGTACGTTGGCTTTAGCTAACTGCCTGTTAAAACCTGTAGGTTCATTAGTCGAATAAACCCTGCGCCCCATACGAGCTATTTCAATAACACAGTAGCAGCACAACAAGAACATTAAAAATCAAGGCAAACACATGAAAAATGATAGCGATACCCCAGCCGCAAGTTGGTGTTCAAAATCTAAAACTAAAATTGAATTGGCAATAATCTGCTGCATCTTAGTATTTAATCTAGCCAACGCCCAGACCACCTATTGGGTAACAAAAACCGGAAGTGATAGCAATAATTGCACCAATACAAGCAATGATGCCTGTCTAACAATCCAAAAAGGTATAAGTATTTTAGCGTCAGGGGATACGCTTAATGTAGGAGCAGGAATTTATACCGACGATGGTGGTGCAAGCTCCTATGCCCCAGCGGACACTTTTTGTGGCTGGAGTGATTCAAATCCTCCTTCTGCCAATGTCTGTATTAACATGGCCGGAACTCCAGGTAGCCCTATTATAATTCAAGCCACCCCAGGCGAGGAAGGTCAGGTAACGATTGATGGACAACACGACAGGATTGCCATTCATTTACAAAACAGTGATTACATTCATATAAGAGGCTTTAATCTGGTTAATAGTCGGAGCCGAGCTATCGCTTCCTGGGGCAAAGGGACAAGCCCTGTTATTGATATGACCAAATTGAGCATAGGGGTTGTTATTGAGAACAACAATATCCAAAACACCAAAGGTCTACATGGAGCCAATACCAATGGCATCTCTATGTGGGGCTCTCAAAACTGGATAGTTAGAAATAATTATATCAACAGTGTTGAGGAACTAGATTCAAAAGGATCTTTTAGCCGGCTTGGAACTGGCATCCAGGCCTATGGCGTGATCAATGCGTTGGTTGAGAACAACTTCATTGAAAATGTCGGCGCAGGGATTTTCTGGAAAGACCATTATCTCGCTGACCTTGCAACGCGAGAACCCGTTTTTGAATCGGAGATTCGTTACAACACGATTCATGCGTCAGGGAGACCGGTATCTATTGGTATCCGTGGCGCCAACTTGACAGAGGCTGGAGAAAACTATGTTCACCACAATGTCCTCTATGGTTTAGAGGATGGGGAATCTGCGGTGACGGTAGCGATGGCCGGCGCTTTCGGCCAGAGCGCCGAAATTCGTATCGAAAATAATCTTATCGATGGCGAGTGGAATACTAATGGCGATGCAATTGACATCGATGCCTCAGAAGATATTTCAATAACAGGAAACATTATCATTCGTACTTCTGCCGATGTCATATACACACTCTTCAACACCGTCAAAAAACCTGTTCTGAATGAATCGAATTATAATATTTATAGTGGAGCTAGTTTTAAGATTATTGCGGATAGATACAATAGCACCCATCCCACTCAAGCTTTCGACAACTTGAGTGCTTGGCAGTCGAAACTTGCCTCCGAAGTGGTATCGCTGAATGTCGACAACCCTGATGGGAATAGCATCAATCAAGACATGACAGCTTTTTTTGTAGATATTGCAAACAAAGACTATAGAAACGCACCAGGCTCGCCTGCCATTGGGTTTATGCCCGATGGAACCAATGCCGGCCCCTACCAAACAGGTAATGAAATCGTGGGTCTTTTACCAAACTGGCCTCAGTATAACAACATGCTTTTCAGCAACTCTTTCGAATGATTACACCACCGCCAAGATCCAGCCGTAGCTCAAAACGCCCAGCCGCAGCGGTCCCAGAACCCAGTGAGCCCAGATCCACAAATCCACCCCGATCTTGCGTATCGGTCCGCACCATTGCGCGCTTGGACGTAGACGCCGAACCTGAATCAAGCAGCGAACGCCAGCGATAGAAACCCGACCGATTTACTCCCTCAATCCGGCAAAATGCCTCCACCGGGAACCTGCGAAACGCAGATCACGCCGCTGCTTCCTGCGCCGCTTCCTCGATGAGTTTGGCATCCACACCACGACGACGTAGTGCTTCAGCAAGGCGCGCGGCAGGACCGAATAGGTGCGCGGCTTCGTCGCGACGCAGTCCCTCGCTGACGTAGGCCTTGAGCAGCGCCTGGTAGCCGCTCATGCCTTTGAGCGGGGCCAGTGTCTTGAGCGAGTCCACGACATCCAGTGGCATACGCAGGGTGATCGTGGTCATTTCCCGGTTCTTGCTCATCCGGGCCTTTAGCTTGTCAGGAATCATAGGTCTCGCGCTCCGGCGCTGTGGCTCTGCGAGCCGAAATAATGCGGATGGTGTCATCCCTCGAACTCGACGTGTACCACGTATAGCAATCGGCCCTGGTTGTCGTAGCCGACCACCGCATCGCGGGCTTCGTCGTTGCGGCTGGCGTCGACTAGGCGAAAGAAGGGATCGAAAAACACTTCCGCCGCTTGTTCGAAGGCAATGCCGTGGTTGTGCAGGTTCAAGCGGGCTTTCTCGTCGTTCCAGACGAGATGGTCCCGTTCAATTCGTAGCGCACATCCATAGTCTTCAGCTTGCTGTCGCGTATTTACTTTGTCAATGTGTCTTGCGCGAGTGTTCAGCGCGGCTTGTCGAATCGGCCAGCGACCAATCTATCACCGCCGGGAAAATCACCAAGCGAACCTTCCGACCTGAATGCG
>QIGV01000175.1 GCA_003230085.1 Gammaproteobacteria bacterium | reverse complement strand
GACCGCGGCTAGGAGTAACTGGGTCGTCATGTTATCCAGTATTTGTGCGCTGAACGCCAGTGATATCAAAGCAAAGCCAAACTCCCCACCCTGCGCCAATACCACGCCGGTACGTACCGCAACACCATAGGTAATGCCCATCGTTTTGCTCAGTATCACTATGATCAACGCTTTTGCCAATACAATGGCAACAACCAGTAACAGAATCCAATGCAGCATGGCCGGTATCGACCTGATATCCAGCAGCATGCCCACAGTTATGAAAAACAAGCCCAGCAGCACATCACGAAAAGGGCGGATATCAGATTCGACCTGGTGGCGGAATTCAGTTTCAGCCAGTATCATGCCGGCCAGGAAGGCACCCAACGCCAGTGATAGACCTGATATGTAGGTTAACCATGCGGCGGCCAGGGTAAAAAACAGGACGGTCAGGGTAAACAGTTCAGATGAACGTGATGAGGCAATCTCATGAAAGAGCGGTCGCAGCAGCCAGCGTCCGATCGCCAGCATAATAACAACAACGATGACGCCCTTGCTCAGGGCCCATATCAGTTCTTGCGTTATCGACACACTCTGGCCACCGCTCAGCGCGGCAATTACGATCAGAAAGGGTATGACTGCTGCATCCTGAAACAACAGGATACCGATTGACAGGCGACCATGCCGTGAGCCCAGCTCTGCCCTTTCAGTCAGTAATTTGCTAACGATAGCCGTAGATGACAGGGCAATGACACCACCAACGACAAAGGCACCACCCGGGGACACGCCCATTTCCCATGCCACCAGTGCAACCAGCAGTGTGGTCACCAGAACCTGGGTGCTGCCCAAACCCAGTAGTTCCTTTTTCATCGCCAGTAACTGTGGAAATGTAAATTCCAGGCCGACTGTAAACAACAGAAACACGACGCCAAATTCCGCCAGCACCTGGATATCTTCATAATCTGTAATCCATCCGCTCCCATAAGGACCGATGGCAGCGCCCACAGCCAGATACGCGAGAATGGCAGGCATTCGAAAACGGCGGAATACTGCAACGGCAAATACAGCCACCGCCAACATGATGAGAATTTCTTCGAGAATCGTGAAACTCATGATTTAATCCTGATAATCAAAGTATCCGATCTGCAAGACTACTGAAGCAAGGATGAATCTACTGCAACTGTTATAGTTTGATGCAGTCACGGTTTGAATGTCGCCACCCTTCCAGCTGCCTCTTTGGCATGTTTACGGGCGACCTCAATATCATCGCTATAGGCCAGCGCAACCCCCATTCGGCGGCGCGAAAAGGCTTCCGGTTTACCAAACAGCCTTATCTCGGTTCCAGACACTTGCAGGGCAGCATCAATATTACCGAAAGCAATGCCGACTTCATCCAGATTGCCATAGATCACTGCACTCGCGCCGGGTGAGATCATGTCGACCGATACAGGCAGTCCCAGCACTGCACGCACATGCAACTCGAATTCACTCTGGCGCTGGGTCACCATCGTTACCATACCCGTATCATGCGGGCGCGGGCTGACTTCGCTGAACCATACCTGATCGCCCTTGATAAAAAGCTCAACACCAAAAATACCTCGCCCACCAAGATTGTCTGTCACTTGCCTGGCAATCTCGGTGGATTTCTGCAGGGCAATATCACTCATAGCCTGGGGTTGCCAGCTTTCAATATAGTCACCATTTTTCTGGATGTGGCCTATTGGCGCACAGAAACGGGTTTGAATTTCGTTATGTAGACCCACAGCCCGAACTGTCAACAATGTTATTTCATAATCAAAATCTATTTTTTCCTCAACGATCACACGGGTTGAGTTGACGCGGCCACCAGATATCGCATACTTCCAGGCCTTCTTGATATCATCGCGATTGCTGATCAGTGACTGCCCCTTCCCTGAAGAAGACATAACGGGTTTGATAAGGCAGGGAAAATCAATTTCCTGCCCGATAATCCGGTATAAATCCTCAAGCTGGTCTGCGAAGGCGTATCGAGAGGTTGGCAAGCCCAACTGTTCCGAAACTAAACATCGGATCCCTTCCCGGTTCATAGTCAGTTGTGCCGCCCGTGCAGTCGGGATAATCTCGGCCATGCCATCCGCTTCAATTGCAGCCAGGGTATCTGTGGATATCGCCTCGATTTCAGGGACAATAATATGTGGTCTCTCCTGCGCCACCAGATTGCGTAGCGCCACACCATCAGTCATATCAACAACATGTGCGCGATGTGCAAGTTGATGCCCAGGTGCATTAGCATATCTGTCAACAGCAATGACTTCGACACCTAGTCGCTGCAACGCGATTATGACTTCCTTACCCAGTTCACCACTTCCCAGCAGCATGACCCGGGTTGCACTTGGTGAGAGTGGTGTACCGATCGTGACACTCTTTTTATTCATATTATTTCCTTTCCGGACTATATTCCGCCATGTTGAACTAGTCCGGACACCGGTTACTTTCTGTAGCCTTCCCGCATCAGAAAGACAGCTTTATTTCAGTTCGATCGTACCTGTCACTCGCACCTCCACCTTGCTGGTACCCTCCCTCACAGCGGGTATTGATTCCCGGCTGCCAGCAACCCGTGTTTGAAGCATCGCAACCGGACGAACATCATTTCTGGATGTATTGACTGAGGCCTTTACGATACGGTAATTCCTTGCATTGAAGTTATCGGTGATTAACTCTGCACGCGCTTTAAAAGCATCCAGAGCCTTGCCGATTAGACTATCTTCTGTGATTTTTCGTTGTTCAGGTGAAAGTTCAAAGGTAATCGTATTGACTAGCAGCTTGGTTTGTAGACGACCAATCAAACGACTCAACACCGATGAATGGGCACTATTCAGGATCAGCAACTGAAAACCGCGCCATTTTATGATGAGGCTGTCCTTAGTGATCGCCCTGATCTGATAATTCCCGGTAGCAACATTGACCTCAGGAAACTGATCAGCTTCTGTCAGTGCCCAAGCCATGGTTTGATTGACGATATCAGCCAAGTGGCTAGCATCTTTATTTTCTGCCTCGACTCTTAAAACGACACGCATCCTGTCATTTTCTACATCCATGGATTCTCGCACTTGAAAATCGAAACGGTTCAAAGCCACATCATCCTCCGCAAGGACAATGCCTGCCGACACCATAATGCCCACGATGAAGACCGCCTGTAGGAAAATAATGGAAACTCTCATACCACCTCCTGAGCGGCTAATATCCCGCCAGAGTTATTAAATTCAATGCACCCGCTATCCGCCTCACGCCTGTGATACACAGATAGCAGAATAATACTGCCACGCAAGCATACACTGCGATAAATCAGCCCTTTTTACATTTATAAAATAGCCGTAACAGGGCTTAAGAAACCTGATGCCAATGCCGTTAACTAATACTAGCAGCAAGCACTCTTGAAGGGAAAATAATGAAGTCCAGAATAGAAGATGCACCAAAACTTAGAACGATAAGCACAGAAATTGAGGGCAGCAGGTTTAATCAGGTACGTCTTGGACTCATTCGTCTCGGCAATCCGATTCGCATGAAGTTACCCGGACTGCGTGGCATGGACGTCATTATCGATAATCACGCATGGGTGTGCGTAGATCGAACTTTATATGATTTGCCAGTTTTAGCCTGGACCGACTTTAAGAGCAACCAGCGCAGCGGAATTAATGAGCCTGTGCGAAGCCAGCTACATTATTATCATATCCATGCAGATCTCATTACTGAAACTGTACTGGCAACAATTGTTTCCGTATTAGCAGAACGCATGGGGAAAAAACACCCGGCTCAAACTTCCTCGGTAATCAATTTTTGCGCAAGAGACAAGTCATCTAGTTAATCCCTGCAAGCATCTATCTATACACTTTCTGTACACTTTATTATGATCACAGTACGGTCGTCATGTGCGGCAGCATTCTGTGTATAGGATGATACGGCGGCACGCAAGGCCTCTAGCATATCCTGAGGGGATTTTTCGCGGTGTGCGCTCAAGACATTTATCACGCCAGTTGCATCAAACTGGTTGCCTTCCTGGTCAACTGCCTCAAATACACCATCAGAAATAACGGCAAAGATATCCCCTGGTTTCAAAATGATCTTTTTATTTATCCTAACCTCAATATCAACCGTGACACCAAAAGGAGGCGTATCTGCCTCAAGCTGCTGGAACTCTCCTGCGTCTGCATCGTAGAATAACAGGGGTGCCTGGCCTGCGCTAAAGCTTATCAAGGATCTTTCTGCAACATCCAACTCACCAATCCATGTCGTTATAAAGCGACCCGCGTGCAAATCGGCACATAATTGTTCATTCATATGCGTGGCAATATCACTGAGCGGTTGCCCCATGCGTACGGCCATGCGCAGCATGGCGCGCACCTCCGTAGCCGTTAGAGCCGGGCCTATTCCGTGGCCTGTTGCATCGGCAAGCAGCATCACGACACGGTCTGCATACCCCTCAGATAATACATAGGCGCCAACTTCGTCATCATAACGGCTACCAATTACATCATAAGTATCCCCTCCCGTTTCTTCTGCAGGTTCACTCCAGGCAGCAACAGAAAATCCATTTAAATCCGGCAATTTATCGGGAAATGTCTTCTGTTGAATCTGCCGGGCCAGCTGAAGATCACGTTCAAGCTTTAACAATGACCGTAAACTGATGCGCATCCTGTTATGTGCTTCCGTGAGCTGCTTGATTTCTGAGACACCAGATTCAATCTGAAGGTTGTCTTCAAGACTCCCTCTGCTGATACCATTAATCTGCTGCACCAGCGCCTCTATCGGCTGGCTGTATCGACGCGCCAGCAAAAATGCCAGCAGAATCGCCAATACCAGAACACCACCCGTCGTTAGCACGACACCCACCCTGACCTGTGCCAGTCCATCCAACATATCCCTTTCCGGCACCATAACAGCAATGACAAGGTAGCGGTCTGACGTCAGATAAAAATGTCTTACCTGACCCCACCAAACCTCTTTATTACTCGTAAATTTCAAAGGTATGTGATTGTGGTCAGACTGCTTGGCCAGCGCCACGGCGGCATCTGAAGCCAGGGTTATACCCAGATCAAGCGGACTCTTCAGAAGTGCGCGCTGGCGTTCCTCGGGATCCTCGAAGCGTTCAATCGCTGGCAAACCGATTACCCTACCGTCATCAGTCAGCACGGTTACTTTGCCATTTTCCTTGACTTTAAGTTGTGCTGTAAAGTCTGAGATATCTCGCAGCAGGATATCAAAGCCAACAACATACATACGCTGGTCCGGTCCTCGAAAAGCGATGGAAGCCGTAATGCCAGGCGTTTTAGAGGAAAAAAAAGTGTAAGGTTCCGTCCAGTGAATAGTTTCATCCATTTCGTCAAGGGTTGAGGCATCCGTTTTTACTTTATATCGTTCCTGCGCCCCTTGATACCAGGGACGCAGGCGTGGGTCATAGCTCATTTCTTTCCATGTCTCCGTCTGCTTGCCTGTATCACCGAACCATTCAAGCCAGCGCGTACGACTTCCCCATTCATCTCGCCTGACAATCCGGTTCTGCCATTTCTCCCCTATCTTTAACAGCAGATACTCACGCCCTCTATCGTCAGCCACCATCAATGATGAAATCTGCGGGTGCTGTTTAATCAATGGCATCAATATCCGGTTAAGGTTTTCCGGATCAGAAATATCCAGCAGGCCATTACTGCCCCATGATCGAGCCAAATGTAATTCACGAATGGCTGGATCGATAAATCTGGATAATTTTCCCTCCACCTGATCGATGGTCTGGCTCATCAACGATTGCGAAAAAGTACGAATTGCCTGGCGAGAGCCGATGAGCGTGATAATCAGAATCGTGCCGCCCAGCAGAATCACGACCAGCAAGAAACTGCCCAGGAGACTACGGCGAATTGGGATGGCTCTTGCCATTAGCCTTTGGGGGCGGTCGGGTTCAGAGTATTAAATCCAATCTCGTTTAAGAGGAACCAGCGCCTGTCAACCTCCTGAGATATTCATCTGCATCAACAATTTCATCGCGTGGTTTTCTGTGCAGCATATTCTGCACCTTCTCATTACTCGTATTTCTGACTTCCTCAACCGTGCCGGTCAAAAGCAGGCTACCCTGATCCAGCACCGTGATACGGTCAGCAATATTGAACGCGCTCTCCAACTCATGTGTCACCACGACAATAGTAATATTCAGGGCATCCCGTAGTTTGAGTATCAATTCATCTAACTCCGCAGACACAACGGGATCCAGGCCGGCTGATGGTTCATCAAAGAACAATAGTTTAGGGTCCATAATGACAGCTCTAGCCAAGGCAACCCGTTTGGTCATCCCTCCCGACAACTCCGCCGGCATGAGATTCTCAAAACCGGACAGATTGACCACTTCGAGCTTCATCCTCGTCATAATTTGCATGGTGTTTTCATCCAGCCTGGTGTGCTCACGTAATGGTAGCTGGACATTTTCGGCCACAGACATCGATCCGAATAACGCACCGCCCTGGAATGCTACGCCAATTTGACGGCGTAATTTATAAATTTCTTTTTTGCTTATCGAAACAATATCCTTGCCCAACATCATAATGCTGCCCGAGGTGGGGCTATGCAGACCCAGCAGATGGCGCAACAATGTTGTCTTACCGGA
>QIGV01000037.1 GCA_003230085.1 Gammaproteobacteria bacterium | reverse complement strand
GAATAATGACCTGGCCTTTACTCGATAACCGCGTTTTATTCATGGTTTCACCGAAAGTAAGAAAACAGTAAGACTGACTTTAGTCCTCAAACTACCCGTTCACAAGCGGGTTTCAACGTCAGCGGTAGTTATCCGGAATTTCCGAAAAACTGATCACTCTTATTGATCAGCGCAAACTGGCGAGGGCAATAGCCGAAACCGGGTCGCACGTTTGAAGTTAACGCAATAGCCAACAGAAATAAGTGGGGGGCATGGAATCAGAAACCCTCTATTTCTTCAGGTTTTAGTCCATCCAAACTGTCGAGGGTATAGCTTCCATCAGTATTCACCGATAGTGTCCGGTGTACTTTGGCAGATGAATATTGACCTGACTTGTTGTTGTGCTGCCACCAGATAACTTTTTCCACTGCCATGCTTCCTTCCGGGCGCGCAGAAGAAGCATCACCCTCAAACAGTTTGGGTAGAACCTGTTTTATTGTATCCGCATCATCATTACTAAAACCGGTACGTTCAGCCAATTGTGGTGTCATACCGCCAAAGGCCACATAAACCGCTTTATCGACCCGGTGTTTCATACCCATCGTATCAGAGCTTTTTTTAGTACCGTCACCTTCACCACTCACGCTTTTAGTGATTTGGGTGCTGGTTATACTGACAGGTTCAACACTAAAAGCGGATTGAATAGATACCGGCCCCCGTATTGGAATAGATACTCCATCTTTGGTATCAGACTTGAAAGCAAATAACTGACCAAAACTACGCACATCAATCCATTTTTCACTGGCAAGCCGAGCAGTTTTTTCAGGTGTGGTTTTTTTAACATTAAAAGCATCTTTACCCAGACCGTACTCATCAGATTCTGCGCGGGTTTTTAAGCTAGGCATGCCGTCAGTTTTCTTTTCATCTGACTGTACGAATATATTTTTCCCACTCTCTTGTAGCCGATCCCGTATCTTGCGCTTCAGGCAGACATCAGAGACTTCCCCGAAACCATCATAATCAGTACGCGGACGATTACCATTTAACGGGTCACCATTTGGATTGGCATTTTTAACACTGAAAATCAGCGCGAAATCTATTTTGTTTTGCAAGCTCATTCCTTATCTCCTTCAGTTAGCAATTCATCATTCTCATTCGTTTCTGTTGATTTGTCTTTATTCCGCAATTCAAGCCGTTGATTATGATAGGCAAGTAAAAACTCGCCACTTAACGGTTTGTCATTAACAAAGTCACCTTCAGAAAATTTATTCATAACATCATCTAGCAATACTTGAATGTTATGTAAAAATCCTGCACGGTTATTTTTAAGCCGTTGGATATAGGGTTGTAATGCCAACTCGATATTCCGCCAGGTGGATGATGGCCGATCTGCAAATCGTTGCATTAACCTTGCAGCGGTTGTAGAACGGCTTTCACCTGCCACATACAGCGATATATCTTCCAGTCTTTCAGCAATAGCCAGCAAGCGACCATATAAATAATCCCGTGATGTATTGTCTTGTTCTAGTCCCATAATATATTCCTTGCCTGGTTTTGAATTTCGTTTAGAAAACCCCCGGTACAGGGCGCACGCAATGCCCAGGTTTTTCTCCCATAGCCATTGTTCATCAGATTTATAGGAGCTGCGGTTGCTGGCTCGCTGTACTGCTTTGTCAACCAGGTCACGTGGAAAAGGACGCGCCTCGACAATACAGGGCAAGATTCGTTCTGCAGTATTCTTTTTAAGTGAATCGCTTACGGTGCTTCCATATACTGCTTCCCATATCGAACGAGGGGATGGTGCACAAACAGGCCACACAGTTCTTGATCCCGGGTTTTTCTTGCCGACATCTTTTTCAATCTTGTGGCGTTGATACCAGGCGAAGTCATTATGCCATTGTGATATTCGCTCGATATACTCTTCCGGAAAGAACTCCTGATAATAGGTCACCGCCATGCGGCCGGGTGTTGCAGAATCCAGCCCCATTATGATGATGTTATCTGTTGCCTTTAATTTGGCTTGATAACCCGCCATATATTTACCGAGCGCTACTGCAAATGATTGTCCTAAATCGACGGTATGATTAATTTGGTTTTTTTCCGTCGGCAATGGGGCAGATATCTCCTGTAGCTCCTCCCCCAGAAGATCCCATGTATCCTCCATTGGCTGCGGTATTTCATTTCCTGATACTGCCCATGCCACAATCGCTTGATCGCCATTTCGAAACCCCTGACGTGAAATCAACCAACGCAAAGCATTATGTGCTTTTTGAGTTACATCAAAGGAAATCCCCACTGACTGAGCACCTTGTTTTTCCATGCTATTTTTGGAGTCTGTAAAACGGCCTCTGAATGTATAGCCAGACATATCATTTGATGACACAAGTTTAGCTTTATCTCCAGTATGGCGAAGTTTAGCCGGGTGGTTAACGGCTAATGACGTTTCTTTGCCTGTTATATAGCAAAGCCCCGTGTGATCTTTATTGGCTGCCTCGTAATTTATCCATGCCGTTTGTAATTCGTGATCTTTCCATGTGTCGCTAATAGGGTCTCCTTGTTTCTCTTCGACACTCCAGCAAACCAATGCATTCCCCTGGTCATATCTTTTGGTCTTATCATCTTTATTAATCACCCCAAATATCTTCGGCCTATCTATATTATTGTTATCAAAATCTTCTTTAAGATTGTCAGTAGTTGGGCATAACAAGTTACCACCCTCATCTAAGACCAAAATCTTATTTTTTACCAGATCCTGAACTACCGTGCCTTTCTCAACATATTTCTTTACTGCTTGTGCTTTGGAGTGACTATGTGTTGAGCGACACCATCCATCAAGTTTTTTGAGATAGCCCTCAAAGTACCCTGGTTTCTTGCCACCATACTTCGGGTAATCCCTGGCGATATACTGGATCTTATCTGCCAAAGGGTGTGGCGCTTCACCACTGCTCCTGCCCGCTGACTTTTCTGTTGCTGGCAGGACTACTTGTGTTTTTTCCAGAGTTTCTGCGCGTTTAATATTTCCTCCGCCATCAATGGTGATTTTAATATGTGCATTTTGTAGGGTATGGCTAATTGGCATGGGTTGCTCTGACTCAGGTAGATCAAGTCGCATACCAGATTCATAGGTTTCATATAGCTTGGCCATCCAGCTCATAAAGCCACCTCCTCAATTTCCACTGAAAGAAGGTTTTCACCTTCTTCAAATTGCTTGGGTAGCATGGGGCGGATAAAGCGGCTCACGGTACACGCTTCTGGCCGGGGAAATTCCAGAATTCCTTTTTTCATGGTGGCGTTCCAGAACCGGCTATGCAGTTCATCTTTGCCCGTTTCATCCGGGTAATCAAAACCATGAAACATCAAACCGAAACCCAGTTCATCTATTTCATCGTAATCACCCTTGTCTTCGCCAAACTTGCATGGCTCCACATAAGCCTGGCAGTCACGGGTGCCGAGGAATATATCTTGTCTGCCGCCTCGTTCTATTGAGCGTTTTACTATCGCAAAGTGTTTGCCATCAATGCGATCTTTTTCCAGTTCAGAACGGTGTTCGTTCCACTCAAAATGCGCCTCAACCTGATATTCCACATCATGCAAAAAGGTGTAGATGGCAAGGCTATTGCCACCGCTCCACACTAATGGCTTGGTTCCCTTGGTCTGAGTGCGCAATCTTTTCATTACCCGCACCCTGTCCACATGCCAGATAAACGTGGGTTTCCAGTAAACGGATTTTAATACGCCTTTAATGGCTTCATAAGTAGGCAAGTGATATGAACACTTTTCGCCACCGATCTTGGTGACTGGATCAGTGAACAGGGCATAACGGCCATAGACCTTGAAGCTGATGCTGTTTTTGGGTGTATCATGCATTTGGTTTTCTCCTAACACAAATTAATATCCATTAAACTACAACGCTTATCTGACAAGCCAAACTTGTCACTGTAATATTCTTTGTCGAGACGATATATACCTTCCCCTGGTTGTATTTCATGCACCGCTTTTTCTTCTTGTAATCGTCTCCAGACATTAGGAAATACGTTGACGCTGTATTTTTGTGCCTGTTTGAGTAATTTTCGATAAGTTTTTACATCAAATTCTTTCGCCACACGCCCCAGTTCAGCAATAAGGTTCTTTCCTTCCTTACCGTAAGGCACAATGATGGCTTGCGTGGGTGAGTCGATAGCTTTAAAAACCTTACCTGCAGTCATAAAGGATTGCTGAAGCAATCTTGAATTATTTTTCCAACCAACATTGTTGGTATTGCCGCTTAACAAATTCAGCAAGTTATCATCCCTTCCGAGCAACTTTGATGATATGGAATAACTCATATCATCAGCACGCTCATAAAAATAGTAATTAAAGTATTGCCGCATAGCATCCGGCGCCAGAAAATTATCATATCCTTCGCCTAGAACACGTAACGCTTTATCCCGTCCGACTTTTATGTCTTTTAACAAGTCTATTTTTTCCTCATCCGGGTTCACTACATGGACTGTTGCGGTTTTCCGTAAACCATTTCTGTTACAACGCCCAGCCGCCTGAGCAATGGAATCCAGGCCCGCAAGAAAACGTATGACCGATGCAAAATCAACATCCACACCAGCTTCAATCAATTGGGTACTAATACACAATACTGGCATATTATTTTCAAGTCGTTGTCGTACCTTTACAAAAATCGCTTTGCGATGTGCAGGACAAAGGCTGGTGCTTAATTGAAATATTGCGTCTTTGTTTGATTCAAAGTCAGGCTGTAAGGTTTGATAGAGCTTTCGCGCCCATGCTTTTGTGTTGACAATAATCAGGCAACTGCCAGATTCGTTAAACTCACCCAAGGCCAGCTCCGCGATTTGCTCTGCTGTCCACCCTTCAGGGCGAACCCTATTATTCAATTTTACCCGCTCAAGGTCTTCAAAAAACTTAGGCACATCGCTCACCAGTTCATTTTCTTCTGGTATGACTAACTGGCCTTTTTCTGGCGATTTAAGCCGATCAAGTAAAGGTTGAGTTGCTGTGCATAGAACAGCAGTGGTATTGCAGAAATTTGTGAGAAAGTTAAGTGCATTACAAAATAGATGGGTACAGTTAATCGGCAATGTCTGGATTTCATCAAATATCAGCACCGAATTGGCTAGTTGGTGCATTTTCCTTGCGCCTCTGGTTCCGCCTGAAAATAATACTTCAAGAAATTGCACCATCGTGGTCATTACAATGGGTGCATCCCAGTTTTCACTCACCAACTTGCTGTGCCAGTTCTGCTGCTCTGGCTCCAGATTGGAATGCTGCTCTAACACCCAGGGGTATTCATCCTTGGAGCACTCAAGGACTTCTCGAATAGCTGCTGCATTCTGCTCAATAATGGATGTAAAAGGAATAATATAGATAATACGATCCAGTTTGTGCTGCTTGGCATGGTGCAATGCATAACGCAGGCTTGCATAGGTCTTTCCACCACCCGTTGGCACAGTGAGTGTATAAATTCCTTGCGCGTCTACTGCGCGCTGTTTGCAGATATTGGAAATATTACGGCGCAATTCATCAATCGGTTTTTCTCCACTGAATTCATTAATTGCCTGTTCAAGACGATTAACGGGCACTGACCAATCTACAGATGAATTATTTCGATGTTGTGTATTTTCAGGATATTCAAAATCTGCGCTATTAATACGATCAGCATCAATCAGGCAACTGAATAACATGCGCGTTAAAAACCCCAGATTAAAATAGCGAATGGGTTTTTCCGGTAATATGTCCCCGACCTGGCCGACTGTTTGAAGTTGTTTTAGTACCTTCTTCATTAACTCCTTGTTTGCCAGGGAATTCAATTTTTCCAGATAGTTCTGCGGTGCATTTTTCAGACATTCATTTTTATGCGTCCTTTCATCCGGCTTTTTCATTCTGTCTGAGAATCTATTCCTACCGTCCGGCTCAAGACAATCAATCAGGCCGCTGTGGTGAGATGCAATACAAATTGCCAGCATCTGCCCGACCATCTCGCCACGCTCTCCCCATCTTAAGCAGTTCTCCCATATCCACTGAGCACCTGCGCTGGAGTGATCTATTTTCCCTTTCAACCCATCAAAATCGACATATGCCTCATCACCAGGATTTATTTTCCCGGTAGCCGAACCAATATAAGCCTGAAATTCAGTACTGAATTTTCCAAAATCATGCAGTAGACCGATCAATTCACCCGCTGAAGAGACATTAATCTTTCCAGCCAGCTTTGATGCGATTTCACCTACATCAGACAGATGGTCTTCTACCGATTGCTTAGCCCCATCTTTTCTGACATGCGCAATATATTCTTTTTTGTTATTTTCCAAGTCCATTCCTCCTATCCGTGCACCTGAATGAAAATCATCGAATTCGATGAGTTTAACCCTTCGCTCCCTCCCTTAGGGGAACGGAGCCACCACTATTTGGGAAACTCCGTTGATTAGCGCCTAATTCATTCATCCTCTGTATCTTCCTCCATCAACCCATCAAACGCCCCGGGCGCCACCACAACTTTCATCTTTTTCTTCAGCTTTACTATTTTAGGGTCAAAGTTTTTCATAATGTCTTAATGCGCTTCCTGCAAATAAATTTCTGCTTTCGTTACTTCCTGTTCCACCCTTTCAGTGACGTTGATGAAGTCTGCTATTAACGGCTCGCAATCCGCCAAAAAATGCTTCCAACGAATTTGTTTCAGGGCATCTTCATTGTTAAA
>QIGV01000160.1 GCA_003230085.1 Gammaproteobacteria bacterium | reverse complement strand
GATAACGGCCTGGGTCTCCAGATCAATGACACTGACACTGTCATCTTTCTTGTTGGCCACGACTGCAAGACCACGCCCTGGATGAACGGCCACGCCTTGAGGGTCATTGCCTACGGTAAGAACCGCAGTGACCTGCATGCTATTCATATCAATAAACGTAACGGCATCGTTTTTCTTGTGGGTGATCAATGCAAGATTTCGCTGGGGGTCAATGGCCACACCCTGCGGATCCTTGCTCACCGGGATCGTGATGGTCGTGCTACCCGTCGGTAGCGAAAGAATGGAGATGGTGTCATCCTTTTTGTTGGCCACTGCGGCGATGTTAAGACCTGGATGGATTGCCACCCCTTGAGGATCCTTGCCTACTGGAGTGGGAACTGTAAATACCGCCGTATCCAGATCAATAATACTGAGCGCCTGGCTTTTTTCATTCGCCACCACAACGATATTACTGCCGGGATGGACCGCCACATCTACCGGGTTCTGACCCGTGGCGAGTATGCCGCTAATCGTCATATCAGCAAGGTTGATCACTGTCAGACTGTCATCCTTCTCATTGACAACAAGCGCCTGGTTGCTAGTGGGGTTAATGGCCACACCATGAGGCGCATCACCGACAGCAAGGGTAGTCTGGACGGTTTGAGTAGCCAAATTGATCACACTGATGCTGTTGAGCTTCTCATGGGTCACCAAAGCGAGGTTAGTCTGTGCGTTGATGGCCACCCTACCCGGCTTTTGCGCAACCGCAATGGTAGCGATCACCGTGCGACTATTAACATTGATCAGCGTCACGGTATCACTTTTTTCATTACTGACCACGGCAATGCCTGTACTTGCATTAACAGCGACATCTTTCGGGTTTTGGCCCACAGGGACGGTTGCGATCACAGTCTTGCTTGTCAGAGAAACAAAGGTCACCGTGTCGTCTTTCTCATTCGCCACAATAGCGATGTTGTTACTGGGATCGATGGCAACTCCTTGCGGGTCCTTACCAACAACCAAAGTGGCTGTCACGGTATTGGTAGTAAGATCGATAATGCTGATACTGTCTATTTTCTCATGGCTGACGACAGCAACATTGGTGTTTTCATTGACTGCAAGGCGGGCCGGTTCTTCTGCCAGGGTTATTGTCGCGATGCTGTTCTGGCTCGCCAGATCAATAATCTCCAGTTCATTACTTTCCTCACGTGCGGCAATAACCTGGTTAGTCACTGAATTGATGGCGACGGCCTCATAGCCATCGTCTTGTGAGGCGGAAACCTTCCCGGTCAGGAGGATCAGTAGAGGCAGGAAACAGATTAACAGGCGGTTTGTGAAATTGAATTCGAAAGTAATTCCAGATTTACTGGATAGATTTTTTCCCTGACACATGAACTGCTTCCCTTCTAATATGATGAATCGATATTTTAGATAGTGAACCCGTATTCCCCAGCATACCTCTATAATTTTGATCTTAAGGACATTGCTATCAAAATAGCAGTAGCACATAACGACACGAATGTGTCACACGCGATAATCATAAAACAGGATTTTCAAAATATGGGGAGGAGAATTATTTTTATAATTCGGCATTCAGGCAACAGTCCCTATTGATTCAGGTCAGTGGATAGCATCTGCAATCTATCCAAATGATCTTCTAAATTCCCTTTGTGGAATTATTTTTATTCTTCGTTTATTATACTTAGCGTACAACTCTACGCAAATATTTTTCTCTGTCAACCTAGCAGTAAGGTCAATTATATGTTTGATGCTGTCAACGTTAATCCATCACATTTTATGACATCGAATGTGATAACAGTGTTTAACAGAATGTCTCACGTGGCGCCAAGCTTTCGGGCGACCGCATTTGTTCTGATGAATCCTGATTCTAGCGTGTCACTTGATAGGCTCTCGTCCCCAGCCCAGAATTAGAACTTAACGCAGTCATTGCAAATGCCTTGGTTGCACCGGCATCATGGACTCTAGTAATGGTGATCGCACTATCGACGGTCCAGGTAATCGTTTTATCGTATTGTCGAGTAGTATAACTTGAAAATGTCGTCGGATCGGCGACATCCGTATCGTCATACACAGCAATAGTAGGCGTCTTGACGATTTTCTTGATGGTGACTGTTTCACCAGCGGGAATCTGGTACCAGCCATTGGTTGGGGTAATTATATTCCCCAATGAATCCTCTACAAGAAATGTAGATGAACTGAATGTCGCACTCTCTGTAAAACTGGAATAATTGTTCTTCGGATAACCTGATAAAGATTCATAGGTATAGACCGATCGCTGTTGAAAATAGTTACCGTTTTCTGAACAGATTGGAATGCTGTCAATATAGGCATAGGCATCACGGTTTGTGGGCGCATAGTCAGCAAAGCCTGTGAGTGTCCCAAACGTTTTGTAATTACTGTCAAATTGATAGGCGGCCCATGACGATGGAGAGGGGTCGGCAGGTAACTGATCACTGGCCGTTACTTGTGCCGAGCCATAGGTGGGTGAGGGTATTGTTTGAATCACATAATTGGTACCGGAATAATTCCTGATCGAACTGATAAATTGCCAATCAGACTCCAGCTCACAACGGAGTAAATATGTGGAGATGCCGCCTTGAGGCACCAGCGTGGGTATCAGGTTATAAAACCGGGCTTGCCATTCTGTTGATATCTTTAATCGAACCTGATGTTCCCGGATGGCTTCCTCCACCGTGTTAATTACGGAATGGGTGGCATTCTCTGACAGGCTGATCAGGAAAGACTTACCAGTATCATTGGTGAAGGTATAAGCGGTCGTTGCGATATTGGCATTGTGCAACTGCGAACGATTAGCAAAGCTGGTATTGGTGAAGGTTTGCTGACCAATATCCTGGGCCGTGATCACGGGTTCCGGAACGATGAAATCTGCTTTGAAGCTGAATGTAAAATTCCTAATATTTCCCGCATTATCCTCAATTTGTATTTCAATCAGATGCAATTCATCGGGTGTCGACAAATACCAATTTGGATGCAGTGCTTCTGTTGCTAGTGGGACAACATAGAAATCGCCCAACAATGAATTATTTGCTGGAACAATTGTTTGCCAGGATGATAAAACCTTATTTGATAAGGTATATTGTTGACGGACAACAAGGTCAGCGGGCGGAGTATATACGCCGTTGACATTACTATCTTCTACTGTGAAAGCAATGTAAGGGATTTCACTCGCAGATAGGCTAGTCGTTATATATGGAACACCGTTCAAATCTAATTTATCAGTTTCAAAATATAATGGAGCACTACCGCCATCTGCATTAATCAGGTTGTCATCGAAAGATGTCCCATCACTCAACGAGAATTTAGCAAGGCTATATACTACTGGATTCATAATAGGCTTAACGACATCCAATGCCACCAATGCTTCATCTTCCCGTATATTTCCTAAAATATCCGTAATGATAATCGGAATACTGTTGATGCCATTCTGCAGGACGATAGCCACCGACCAGGTGCCATCGGCCAGCAAAACCGCAGCCCTACCCTGGGCGGTGATAGACTGCACTCCGATACCGTTATCTGAGTATGTGCCGGTCAGGGTAAAGTTGGCCTTATTAGTGATGTCATCAGAGGTGATATTCACAAAGGGTATGAGAATTGCCGGTAGGTTTCATTACCCAGCTTGTCGATCGCCTGTACACCAATCAGGTGTGCACCATCGGAATAAACTGTGGTGTCTATATTAATAGAAGGTGCTAGAGGATCGCTCGCAAAATCCAGTATTGCGCCATCAACATCAAAACGCACGGACACGACGCCGACGAAATCTGACACCCCCACATCAAACTGGAATATACCGTTATGGTACTGGCCTTCGGGCTCAATAGCGGTGATGACAGGCCCGTCTTCATCCAGTGGTATGGGTACCGCGCCACCAAAGGCGGCATGCGTGTTCATGGCCAGATTGTTCGCATCGGCCATTAGCTGACTGGCATCGAGCCCCGTCTTGTTACGCGCACTCTTGGCCATGTTCAGCATGTGCTGGGCAAAGGCCTGGCGGTAAACATCCGCACCGAGTAGCACCGTACCTAGGCCGAGATTGATTAAACCGGTCTGGTTATTCGCCCTGCCCTTCCCGTCCAACAGTCCATCGGCGCTGATATCGTTGTACATCACCTGCGCCAGGGCAATCGAGTTCCAAACCGTATGCGGCTGAGTACCATTCAGTGTGCTCGCCAACGCCGTCCAGCTTGAGATTGCCGCTGTCCAGAACCCGTAGAGATGTTCATCAGTCAAAGAGACTGTGGCATTGCGAACATCCGTGATATTGCGCGGATAAGTGGAGAGGATATCCAGTCCGAAAATCGTCGATATCGCGGTCGAAGCCTCTGTGACGGCATTCACAACAGAAGTCCCGTTATTGATCTTGTACGCTGCCAGGCCAGCAGCCAAGTTGGTCAGTGGCGTCACCATGACATCGAGCGGTTGCCCGGATTGAAAGTGTGTGACCGCACGCAGGACTTGGCCGTCCTCAAGGTTGACGCTTTGGCCACTAGCCTCCTCTATATAAGAACCCCCGGAGATCTCAATGAGAATAGGCTGGCTGGGTGTGCGTAGATCAAGGGAGTAATAACCCTCCTCGTCTGTCACTGCGCTGCCCAGTAGTGGCCCACGGATGCCGCCTTGATAGGCATAGACATTGACCGTGCCATCCACAATCACCGCATCGACAGCATTACCGTTGACCGCACCCACCGGGCGCTGTGGTGGTAGTGAACTGCCACTACCGCTTCCTCCACCGCCACCACAGGCATGAAGCAAGAGCAACACACTCATGGCAAGCAATAATGTGAGTCCGTAGCGGAGACCTTTCATCAGAATCCTTTGAACATCAAAATGGCGGTTGCGCTATACAACTGGGTACCGTCATTCAGTGGCAAACCATAGAGCAGGCGCACGCCTAGGTCGAACCGGTTTGATAATTCCCACTCGGTGGCTGCATCCACTGAAACCATAAAATTGGTGATATCGCGGGCGGATAAGGTACTCAGGAGAAAACCGTCCTGATCAATGGTATGACGTTGGGTGAATTCCTCCCGGAACAGCCCGCCACCCAGCCCCACCCAGGGTTTGAAATGGCGTCCCAATCGCAGGCGCTTCTGGAGCACTGCACGTATACCGGTGGAAGAAATATCCTGGCCGATTTTCTGGTATTTTGCATCGATATCGGTCTCAAAATAGACGAATTCCGCGTAATAGCGGATATCTCTTCGGAACTCATCGAAGTAATACAGATTTACAAAACCAATACCCGATTCTGTAGGGACATCCCCATCGGGGTCTTCAACCGCTACATTCTGCAGTGAGATCCCATAGCCTAAACGTCCGCCCTCTGCGGCGTAGGCAGCGCTGACAAACAACAGGAATGAGGCCAGAACGATCCGGAAAAACGGCATTGCTGATTTCTTTATTATTATGGCAATGAACTATAGTGGAATGTAGAAAACTGCGCAACGGTAAATCGAGGAGTTCATTGACTAGCGGCTACATTCAACCGAGATTCAAACCCATCATACCTCAACTATTCCTTGCATGAGCATGGGCTGGAAATACGCCTGGATATAACCTTCCTATGGGTTTAACGCCCTATTGGAAATGACTTTTCAATGGACTTATTATAGCTATTTGGGCTATTATAGCCTTAATAGCTATTAAGACTGCTTAATTACAGAAAGAGGGGAAAGATGATGAAAACGATGCCGGCCAGCGAGGCGAAAAACAAGTTTGGTGTACTGATGGATACGGTACAACGGGAAGCGGTGGCCATTTCCAAAAAAGGCCGTACTACGGCCGTTGTGATGCCTCTTCATGAATATGAAGAGTACAAAGCGCTCAAACTGGAAAAGCTGCGGAGACATATCGCAGAAGGTGCCGCGCAAGCTGACCGTGGTGAATTCAGTGAAAAGACGATGAGTAATATTATTAAAGAAGCCAAGCAGGAACGGGATGCCAAAAAAGTATGATCTGACCCCGCGCGCAGAGCGCGACCTCAAAGATATCTGGTTGTATACCGCGGAAGCATGGAGCGATGAACAGGCTGATCATTACCTTGCCTTGTTGGAGCAGCAATTTGAAACACTGGCAACTTCACCATACCTGGGTGCTGCAAGGTCGGATATCGAAAAAGGATATAGGTTCTTTCCGGAGGGAAAGCACCTAATTTTTTATCGCGTGGAGGATGACGACAGGGTCATTATCCTTGCTATACCTCACGCCTCTATGGATTTAGATCGACACCTGGAACATGAAAAAGAAGAGCAAAAAAGAACACGTGATGATGAAGAGTAAGAGTATTAACGGAATGAACGATCTTCCATTTAGGAACACATCAGTGAGCATTTGAACAGAAACTTACGGTTTCGCGATCAATGGCAGAGAAGTCGCGATAGCGTACCTTGATGTTTTCTCACTTTTTTCTGGTGATCTACTCAAAAGCAGGCATTCAGAACCCCCTAGCTCAGCGGCAGGCGAAAGTGATGATTCCGAGCAGGGCAGGTTTTTGCCCTACGATTTTAAATGACGTTAGCTACAAAAGGAAACTGTATGGATTGGCCAAAAATGTCAGACGAGGAAATAATGGATATCGCTAGCCCTATTATGGATAACCTTATGCAGGCATCAACAGATATTAACCACGAAAGACACGTGAGAGATTTTTGTCCTGAATTGAAAGAAGTTGTCACAAAAGAAAATTTAGAAAAACAATGCAAGGAATAATAATTACTCATCGCCCAAAGAAAGGGGAGCTTGCAAGCGATCTACAAATGACAACGATGCCAAGGCCTAATCCTAAAAAAAACGAGGTTTTAGTCAAAGTTTTATTTTCGACCATTGCCATTGATGATATTAATATTGCTGAAGGAAGCGCTTTTGGAAGCATGCCAGTAGGCCCAAAACCAACGTACGACAAACCCGTTACTCCGGGAATAGAGCTTTCTGGGGTTATAGAATAATGTGGTTCAAATGTTGAAATATTTGAAGTAGGAGACTCCGTATTTGGGAGTGCTTTTGGTTTTCCCATTAGAAGAACTGGGGCTTGGGCTGAATATTGTTCTATTAAAGAAGAGTACCTAAATAAAAAAGGCGTTTATCCAATAGCCTGGATACTGCGCCTTGCATCGAGGTACTGGAGGAAGGCACTTGCGATCTACGGGCCACCGGAGGTCTTCAACAGCGATCAGGGATGTCAGTTTACCAGTGAGGGCTTCACCGATGTGCTCAAGGAGCATGGAATTAAAATCAGCATGGATGGACAATGTGTTTATTGAGCGCCTCTGGCGCAGCTTGAAATACGAGGAGATCGATCTGAAAGCCTACGACAGTGTCGACCAGGCAAAGCAAGGCATTGGTAACTGGATGAATTTCTACAACCAAGACAGACGGCATGCTAGTCTGGTTAGAATGACACCCGATCAGGTGTGTCATGGACTGCCATCGGGACTTCCCATGGCAGCCTGAACCACCCTCAGGATGATCACTTATAAAAACTGTTTCACTGTGTCAGGGATGGGGTCCACTTCTGATTGTATCAATTGGCCATAAGCCACTACATCGGTTTATGTATCCGGTAACCGAAGCCTACTGCTTTGATTAGACATCCCGTTGGCGTGCAATAATACGATTTTCAAAGTCGCCTACACCTTGGCTGAGCCTGAAACTAACTGGATACTCAATGAGTAAGTCCTCCACTTTGAATAGTGCCAGCATAAGGTTAACCGATGAATGTCTAGTGGCCCTGCCGCACTCAATAGACTGAGTTAAGCAGGCAGCGGTGAGACCGTGATAAGAGACCCTCTATATGTGTTTGCTGTAAGCGATTTTCCTGACAGCGACGATGACAGATGAAGTATCTGGCTTTGTTAATCGGTTTGTTTTTTAGCTCTAAAAAGAGCTGAAATAAATAACTAATGCCTATTGACAGAGTTAAGGATCATATGTGTTAGAGCACGTTTACACTAATCTGTAATGATTGGGAATTTGTAAACCTTCAGAGCTCACAGGCTCTCTGCCTTCTATTTGGTTTCTATCAATACTTGAAAGAACTTGAACTACGTCAGACAGAATATTTGCATGGTATCTATGCGAACTATGCACAGATACTTGCTCCTTTGTTCGATCTTTGTAACCAGAAATTGATTCTTTATTGGCATATTTCTTGGCATCAACGGCTATTACATTGTTTGGCAAATTATCATAATTATTTGCACCGTGCCTGCCTAGTCGATTTTCACCAAAGCGTTTAATGCTAGATGCTTTAAGTGCCCTGTCATACTTTGAGTAATAGACATGAACTCTCCTGGAAAAGGAAGCAATATATTTCCCCTTACCATCAAGCTCTATGTCTTTGGACGCAATATCCGGAGCCAACAATACAGTTTCATCAAAAAGCAACCTTCCCGCTGGAGAGCCGAGATGATCTGAAAGGTATTCCATGCCCTTTCGCAATAGATAGTTACCCATAGAATGCGCAATACAAAATGTGGTCGAAAAGCAATCTCTTTCGTTGCTTGTTGCAAGATTGTTTATATCAAGAAGAAATCGTGTGAATGCCCCGATTGAATCTCTCACCTCTTCTCTATCTGATAAGTAATACGGAGTCTTTCCTGAAGAGGGCCATGAAAAACCGACAATAACCGGATAATGATCATACACTTTATAAAGGCTTTGTTCTAAATCATAAATTTCATCAATACTGTCTTGATAATCGTTGTTGTAGCCATGTAAATATATACCAACTTTAGGAGTGGTAACGTTATCTTCTTCTTTCAGTCTATTTAGCTCAGCCAGCAATGCTACTTCAAATCCTTTCTTTCCGGACATTTCAAACTTATCTTGTCCTCTTTTTTTCTTATTGTAGGAATATTGGTACTCGAATTTTTTATTTGGTTTTTCTTCATCACCATATTCCCCATTGATAACCCGTCTATTTGTCACCATGAATAACATAATTACTCTCCTATTTAATGGATTGCTCTAACAGAGAGACTAACGAGACCCCCTGTCTCGTTATCTATTTTTATACGCTTTTGATGCGCATTTATTTTACGCAATATTTAGTGCGTAAAAATGTTACCTCTTCTGTTTTATCAGGCCCGTTTCCTCGGTAATATTGCCTCATCGTGATGGTGTTTCCCGTAAATGAAAATTCTGCATATCCCACTTGGAGCGAGCCGCTGAATTTCTGTTTTCCTGTAAATTTCCAGAATATTGGAAAACCATCATCAACTATAGTAGTGCCTTTAGGATTAGCATTAGGGTGACTGGAAATAGTAGCATTTACTGTATTTAAGCCCATCGTCAATCTCAAACAACCTACCAACTCATGCTTTCCTTGTGCCTGCCATTCATAGTTCGTTGCAAAATACCAACCTCCATATGTAAATATTCCATATAAAAAAAGTAAAATTCCTATCCCTGTAGCTGCTTTTTCAATCATGAGCATTCATTTTGCGTATAAAACCGCTATGCTCAGCGGCAATTTACAGCGTGGTTTGGTTTGCGTAAAATTGAGCGCAGCGAATACGCAAACCAAACCACGCTGTAAATTGTCCGCTGGAGCTATTTGTGTACGCCCAGCATGGGCATGAACTAATGAGGTGAAAGTCCTCTGTAGGAAGATCACCATCCTCTAGCGATTATATCGTTAGCGGATGCTAACTACTAGCGAAAGGCAAGGGCCAACCCGCGAGGGGCGGTCTGAAGGAAGCCGGACGCACCAACAGTAGGCCCCATGAGGGGAAACTGCGAGCTGATGAACAAAAACATCATCTGAGGCGTAGGCTGAAGGCGAGATGGCACAAGACATCGAAGCCACGTGATCTAACGGCCACCGTAAATGATGCAGCAGTGCAGTGACAGTTCATGTTCTTATCTGGGGAGATCTGCTTAACAAGCGATCGGTAGATAACCAGTGAGGCCCCTGGTCGACCAAGCCTTGGCATGCATGATTCATCGCCCTGCATGAGCAAACAAGATGAAAACCGATAGCGCCTTGCTGGGCAACTGGCAGAGTGATTAAGCAGAAGTCAGCAGACGGCATAGTAGCCAAATGCCCCGCGTAATGGCTGGGACACGGTGAAGGCCTGAACATTTAGATAAAGGAGGAGCCTTGCCACACTTGATCACACGAACGCCGACCGGCGGTGACGTGATTCAGCGTAGTGACTCGAAGCCAGCCTTTAGTGACAACCTATTCGAACGTGTATTGCAACGAGAGAACATTCTCAAAGCATGGCACCCGAAAACGTTGCAAAAATTTAAGCAACAAGTACGGCGTTTAACCAACCGCAACTGGGGTGTGTCGATGAAATATCAACTCTTCA
>QIGV01000181.1 GCA_003230085.1 Gammaproteobacteria bacterium | reverse complement strand
CGCAGATCGGTATCGATATTGATCTTGCGTACACCGTGTTTGATGCCTTCCACAATCTCTTCTACCGGTACACCATAGGTCTCGCCCATGTCACCACCGTAGCTGTTGATGACTTTCAGCCAATCCTGCGGCACAGAAGAGGAACCATGCATCACCAGATGGGTATCCGGAATACGGGCATGAATTTCCTTGATCCGACCAATGGCCAGAATATCCCCTGTTGGCGGGCGGGTAAACTTATAGGCACCGTGGCTGGTTCCAATTGCAATGGCAAGCGCATCTACCTTCGTTCTCTTGACAAAATCGGCAGCCTCTTCCGGGTCCGTCAGCAACTGGTCCATGGACAGCTTGCCTTCAGCGCCATGGCCATCCTCTTCGCCCATTTCACCGGTTTCCAGGGATCCCAAACAGCCGAGCTCACCCTCTACGGTGACGCCACCGGCATGGGCTAATTTTACCACCTCGCTGGTGACCTCAACATTATATTCATAGCTTGACGGGGTTTTCATATCCGCCATCAAGGAACCATCCATCATCACGGAAGTAAAACCGCTTTGTATCGAGCGTAGGCAGATGGCAGGTTCTGAGCCATGATCCTGATGCATGGCGATCGGAATGTGTGGGTACATTTCAGTTGCTGCGATAATCAGGTGGCGCAGAAATGGCTCACCGGCATAACTACGGGCACCGGCAGAGCCTTGCATGATCACAGGGCTATCCACAGCATCTGCTGCCTGCATGATGGCATGTACCTGCTCCATATTGTTGACGTTGAATGCTGGCAGACCGTAGCTATTTTCAGCGGCATGATCCAGTAACTGGCGCATTGATATCAGGGCCATAATTATTCTCCTTCAGTATTAAATTGAACCACTATTTTTCAAATCAGTCAGTTGATGTTCACTCATATAAAATCCCGGCAAACAGTAAATGGGAAAATATTTTAATAGCACTTACTTAAACTCCCTCTCCTACAAGGAGAGGGTTGGGGTGAGGTGATTTAAAATAAGCCAATATATTGTTTCATCTATATACCCTCACCCTAGCCCTCTCCCGATGGGAGAGGGCGTTTATTGCTAAATATTCTTAATAGTAAGTGCCATTCAAATCTACCCCCGTTTGCTCGGTCTACCTGGATTTAATAATCCCCAACTCTTACAATTTTCATCACATTTGTTGTTCCAAGGATTCCCATTAAATCACCTTTTGTAATGATTACCAAATCCCCGACTTCAACGACACCTTGCTCTCGCAATACATTCAATACCGACCGGTTAACCTCGATATAATCGGTCCCGTTGGATATGTAGAAAGCCATGGGATACACGCCACGGTAGAGGGAGACCTTCCTGCGTGTTGATTCATGGCGTGTCATGGCATATATCGGGATGGAGGAACTAATACGGGACATCCATTGCACCGTACTTCCAGACTCTGTCAGGGCGGCAATCGCCTTGACATTCAGGTGGTTCGCCGCGTACATGGTCGCCATAGCGATCGCCTCATCCACATGCTGGAATTCAGAATCCATGCGATGCCTGGAGATGGTGGTGACTTTCTGCTTTTCTGCCCCTGTGCAGATTCGCGCCATCGCTTCTATTACCTTGACTGGATATTTGCCGGTTGCCGTCTCGGCAGACAACATGACAGCATCCGTGCCATCCAGGACAGCATTCGCCACATCAAACACCTCGGCACGCGTCGGAATTTGATTCTCTATCATGGATTGCATCATCTGTGTGGCGGTGATAACAACACGGTTCATACTTCGTGATAGCTGGATCAGATGTTTTTGCACACCAGGGAGCTCTGCATCACCAATTTCAACGCCCAGATCACCACGCGCCACCATGATGGCGTCACTGGCCGCAATGATTTCCTCTATACCATGCAGGGACTCCGCGCGTTCAATTTTTGCGACAATTCCCCCTTGCCCTCCAGCCTCATGTAATAGTCTACGCGCCTCATTGATATCCCCTGCATTGCGGGGAAATGATACTGCAATATAATCAGCTTCAATATCTGCCGCCGTTTTGATATCGGCACGATCCTTGTCGGTTATTGCCGGTGCAGAAAGACCGCCTCCCTGGCGGTTGATTCCTTTGTTATTGGACAATTGGCCACCAACCACAACTTCGCAGTCAATTGTATCATCCGTCACGCCATTGACTGACAACACTATTGCGCCATCATCAAGCAACAGAACATCACCCTGCTTGACATCATTGGGGAGCTCTTTGTAGGTAATACCCACACGATTAATATCGCCGTCATCAGCATCACACCGGATGTCCAATACAAAGCGGGCACCTTCCTCAAGAAAGACCTTACCCTCACGAAATTTCTCAAGCCTGATTTTTGGGCCCTGTAAATCCGCTAATACGCCCACTTCTTTACCCAACTCATGTGCACATTCACGTACTTCCTTCACACGGCGGATATGATCTCCTGCAACACCATGTGAAAAATTAACGCGTACTACATCAAGCCCTGCAGCAATCATTTTCTTAAGCGTTCCAGGTTTATCCGTAGATGGCCCCAGTGTCGCTACAATTTTTGTACGTCGTATCATATATTAGTCTCGGTTAGTCTGTTCCCGGCAGCGAGTTCAGGAATAAACAGATCGCATTCTGATCGAATGTGGCTTCTGTTTTCACCTGTCAAAACGGGGGGAATGCAGCAATAAGTTATTTGGCTCTCTCTTCAAGGATTTCTACCGCGGGTAGTTTTTTACCCTCAAGAAATTCCAGGAAGGCCCCACCACCTGTAGAGATATAAGATACCTTATCACTGATGCCATATTTGGCGACTGCAGCCAATGTATCGCCACCACCGGCGATTGAAAAGGCCGGACTATCAGCGATGGCCTGGGCGATACGTTTGGTGCCTTCACCAAACTGATCAAACTCAAACACCCCTACCGGACCATTCCATACGATAGTACCTGCATTCTTGATGATTTCATCAAATACGTCTGACGTGTCTGGACCCACATCAAAAATCATGTCACTGTCCTCCACGTTAGCCACAGGCATCAAGGTTGCTTCCGCCGATTCTGAAAATTCCTTCGCACACACAACATCGCCGGGCACGGGTATATCACCTCCCCGCGCCTGCGCATTTTTTGTCAGCCTGCGCGCTTCATCGACCAGGCTCTCTTCATATAATGACTTACCCACATTAAACCCTGCTGCAGCAATAAAGGTATTGGCAATGCCACCACCGACGATCAATTGATCAACAATCCCCGAGAGCGATTCCAGCACGGTCAGCTTGGTCGACACCTTGGACCCTCCGACAATAGCCACCATGGGTCGTGCCGGGTTGTCCAGCGCTCGCCCAAGGGCTTCGAGCTCACCCGCCAGCAGTGGCCCGGCACAGGCTACAGGCGCATATTTGGCCACCCCATGGGTTGAAGCCTGAGCACGGTGCGCGGTACCAAAGGCATCCATCACATAGATATGACACAAGCCGGCATAGCTTTGTGACAAAGTGTCATCGTTCTTTTTCTCACCTGGGTTAAAACGTACGTTTTCAAGAATCACGACATCCCCATTATTGAGTTCCGGGGCAGTCTCAAGATAATCTTTGATGACAGGTACTTCCTTACCCAGTAGCCCGGAAAGATGCGCCGCAACCGGTGTAAGGGAAAATTCCTCGCTATATTTGCCCTCTGTGGGCCGACCCAAATGAGACATCAAAAGCACCTGGGCACCTGCTGCCATCGCCTGTTTGATGGTCGGCAGTGAAGCACGAATGCGTGTATCATCGGCCACCTTGCCATCTTTCAGGGGTACATTCAGATCCTCACGAATCAGCACGCGTTTGCCTGCCAGATCCAGATCAGTCATGTTGATTACGGACATGCCTTACTCCTAAAATTAAATTTTTATAAACTATTGGTAATGCGTATATTTTTCAGAAGATACAAGGGAAGGTGGCAGGTATTCCTGCTCGCTACCTTGCCCCCTTCCCTTGTATCTTGCTATCTTGTATCTTTCCCCTGATTTTATGCAATATGCTCAACAAAGCGCATCATATTGCAGGTGTACCCATACTCATTGTCATACCAGGCAACAACCTTAACGAAGGTGCTATCCAACGCGATGCCAGCACCGGCGTCGAAGATGGATGAGTTGCTGACACCACGAAAGTCAGTGGAAACCACCTTTTCGTCGGTGTAACCCAAGGTGCCCTTCATGGAACCTTCTGAAGCCGCTTTCATAGCCACACAGATATCATCATAAGAAGCCTCGTTGTCCAGCTCCACCGTCAGATCGACTACAGATACATCCGAGGTGGGTATGCGGAAGGCCATACCTGTCAGCTTGCCATTCAATTCAGGCAACACCACACCGACAGCCTTGGCGGCACCTGTCGATGACGGGATAATGTTTTCAAGAATGCCACGGCCACCACGCCAGTCTTTCAAGGAAGGTCCATCAACCGTTTTCTGAGTCGCCGTTGCCGCGTGAACCGTGGTCATCAAACCACGCTTGATCCCCCACTTGTCATTCAGCACCTTGGCCACAGGCGCCAGACAGTTAGTCGTGCAGGAAGCCGCAGATACGATGGCCTGGCCGGCATAACTCTCGTGATTGACACCATAAACAAACATCGGGGTCCCGTCTTTTGAAGGTGCGCTCTGAACGACTTTTTTCGCACCCGCCTCAATGTGTGCCTGACAAGTTTCTTCAGTCAGGAAAAAGCCCGTACATTCAACAATAATATCAGCGCCTATTGCATCCCATTTCAAATTGGCAGGATCACGCTCGGCAGTCAGACGAATAGATTTTCCATTCACAACCAGGTGATTCCCTTCAACTGCAACGTCACTACCAAAACGGCCATGTACTGAATCATATTTCAGCATGTATGCCAGATAGTCAGCATCCAACAGGTCGTTGATGCCAACGATTTCGATATCAGGAAAATCCTGCGCTACAGCGCGGAACACCATGCGGCCAATGCGGCCGAAGCCGTTAATACCGATTTTAATCGCCATTTATCTTCTCCATCATTTAGTTTAAAACCTTGATAGCATATTCCCAAGCTGTGCTTCTGTTTAGTTCAAGGTCTCTTTAACAGCCTTGACTACATTTTCCACAGTGACGCCTAAATGCTTGTAGACATCGGCAGCGGGCGCTGATTCCCCGAAGGTATTCACGCCGATAATCTTGCCGTTCAAGCCAACATATTTATACCAGCCATCGCTGACACCCGCCTCAACAGCCACCCGTGCGGTGACATTGCCCGGCAACACGGATTCACGATAGCTTTCATCCTGAGCCTCAAAAACATCTGTTGAGGGCATGGAGACAACGCGTATATTTTTGCCTTCGCCAACCAATTTCTCAGCTGCATCCAACGCCATCGACACCTCGGAACCAGTGGCAATAATAATCGCATCCGGTGCCGAACCACTATCGCGAATGACATACCCGCCGCGCGCGATGTCGGCGATCTGTGCTTCGCTGCGTGATTTATGGGGCAGGCCCTGGCGAGACAGGATCAGGCAGGTGGGCCCGTCTTTGCGTTCAACAGCCACCTTCCAGGCCACTGCTGTTTCCACAGCATCACAGGGACGCCAAACAGACATGTTAGGTATCATGCGCAGGGTAGCTGTTTGCTCAACCGGTTGATGGGTAGGGCCATCTTCACCCAGTCCAATGGAATCATGGGTGAATACCAGGATACTCTGGATCTTCATCAGGGCTGCCATGCGCAAGGCATTGCGGGCATATTCTGAAAACATCAGAAAGGTACCACCGAATGGTATAAAACCACCATGCAAGGTAATACCATTCATCATCGCAGCCATACCAAATTCACGGACACCATAATGAATATAATTTCCGTCAGAAACGGTATTGCTGATAGCTTTTGATTCACTCCACATCGTCAGATTAGAACCCGCCAGATCAGCAGACCCACCCAGAAATTCCGGCAACGCAGGTGCATACCCGTTGATGGCATTTTGCGATGCTTTGCGGGAGGCAATGTTCTCAGCCTTATCATTAACAGATTTAATAAAGGCATTGGCCTGCTGCTGCCAGTCGGCGGGCAACTCACCGGCCAGGCGTCGCTCAAGCTCAGTCGCTAAATCAGGGTATGCCTTCTTGTATGCAGTGAACTTATCATTCCACTCCTGCTCATGCCGGGCACCTTTCTCCTTAGCGTCCCATCCAGCGTAATAGTCATCAGGAATGACAAAGGGCTCATGGTTCCAACCCAGGTTTTCCCGGGTAGCGCGAATCTCATCATCGCCCAGCGCTGCACCATGACAATCGTGGCTGCCACTCAGATTCGGCGCCCCAAAACCGATCACGGTCTTGCAGCAGATCATGGTGGGTTTGTCATTGATCGAGCGGGCCTCAAGTATGGCCTTGCGAATAGCATCCGCATCATGGCCATCCACGTCGCGGATCACGTGCCAGCCATAGGCTTCGAAACGCTTGGGCGTGTCATCGGTAAACCAGCCTTCAACATTACCATCGATGGAGATACCGTTGTCATCCCAGAAGGCAATCAGCTTACCCAGTCCCAGCGTGCCGGCAAGAGAACAGGATTCATGAGAAATCCCTTCCATCAGGCAACCATCTCCCAGGAAAACATAGGTGTAATGATCTACGATATGATGGCCGTCACGGTTGAACTGTCCTGCCAGGATTTTCTCGGCAAGCGCCATACCCACACCATTGGTAATACCCTGGCCCAGTGGTCCAGTCGTCGTTTCGATCCCCGGCGCATAACCATATTC
>QIGV01000008.1 GCA_003230085.1 Gammaproteobacteria bacterium | reverse complement strand
TGAATTTTAATGCCATGTGCGCGCCCGCCCAAGCAGCTATTGCCTGTACTGACAGCAAGTACTGCTGCTCACGTTCGGTAAATGGAAATTCACTTGTCGGGTGTAGGTGTCAGTAAAAAGTGAAATAATTATTAACAGCGATAACAATCGAACAATCAGGGATAGCAAGTAGCCTGGGTTATTACCTTTGGCGCCTGGCTTCGCAAATGCCGCTGACAATGCGCTTGTATACATGTACCTGATATTCCACCCGGCCAGTAGGTTCATGGTACCAGCGTATTTTTAGCGCTTTGCAGCGGGTACAACCTGATTCAGGCAGGGATGTGATTTGAGCCTCACCAAAACGGCGTGAGGTATAAACGATGCGGGCATGATCAAATACGCTTGTATTTGCGCCACATGCCGGTAATGAACTGCTGACATCAATACGATCTTCGCCCTTGTCACCGATGTTGACCTTATGGCTGAATTCATAGACCTGAAGGCCTTTGTTGCTTCCCGGGCTGACAGGCCGCAGGAGATCTCGTGAAGGTACAAGCTTGCGTTTTATGGTGTGGTTCAGCGTATTGCTCTGCGCCTTCGGGCGTTTCACACTAAGTTTAACATTCAGGCTGTTGTTAATATCAGGCACCTGCGCCGTGATGTGTGTATTGTTCCAGCGTATGATCTTTGCGGCGAAGCGCAGGGTGGGTTTGTATTCAATGATAACCTGGCACTGATTGCAGGGCTTCCCGAACCCGCTGCCCGAGAGGGTGACTTTAAAATCAGGACTGCTTTTGACCTGCTTAAGATCAATTTTCTCCCTGGCGATGGAAGGTTGGGATAAAAATATGAGCGCAAGCAGCAGGCAATAGCTGATTTGATTCCATCTTCTGCCTTTATGAGGAGCGCCCGCCAAATCAGATAGATGGGTGCCCACAGTAGGGCGGGGACGAGAAATATAAGCTAGACAAAGTTTCATTAGCTTAATTCTGTTTAGAATGCGGCGAAGAGGCTATCCCCTGTTTATGGGATGCAGGGAAATGGATGGCTGGTGTAGGGCTTTAGCATATTGAAGTGAACCGCTATGATAAGCGGTTCCTTAGTTGGCAATGAGTGGCAGCGCCAGGCTAACCTTTGTGCCGGATGGGCCTGAATTTATATGCAGTATGGCGCCGATATCCAGCGCGCGATGGCGCATGTTTTTCAGACCATGCCCTTCCTTATGGGATTTACTTATCCCTTTACCATTATCGAGCACCTCGATTTTAACAACGGGTTTACCATCCTTAAGTCGGCATTGCCGGGCAGAAAGGTATATCGTGTCAGCTTGAGCATGTTTGAGAATATTGCTCATCACCTCCTGAAGAATGCGAAGTATGTGCAGCGCCTCACGCGGGCCAAAGCTGGGGATAGGAGGGATATCCTCAACGTGCCATTTAAGTGTGGTTTGGCTGCTGTTTAGCTTCGGGGAGATGCGCATTCTGAACATGCCCAGCAGAGTGCTCAGGTCATCTTCCTCCATATCCATTGAGTCAATCATCAGTCGCAGGTCATCCAGTGACTCTTTAAGCGCCGCTGATATATCTGGCATGCTGGCCTGCCCTGCTTCTATCATCGCGAGTGTGGAGACTAGATTGCCGCCCATGCCATCGTGCATGTCTCGTGTGAGGCGGTCGCGCTCCTCGGCAACCACGCGCTCGTTCTCCATCTGGCGCAGTTTATGGTAGTTCATTTCGAGTTTTAGTCGTTTTTCTTCGACTCGTTTTTCAAGATTCTGGTTCAAAAGCTCAATCTCATTAAGTGAATGAGCAAATCGACGTAAAAGAATAATACTGAATACAGTTAACAATATCGCGGCAGAATACTGAATGTAATATCCATCTTCCCAGTTAGCGTAGCCGTAGATAACCATCATGTCGTGCATCGCATACAGAAGTGTTGTGCTACCTGTAGCCGTTAGGAACTGCAGCTCGGTATTGTGACGCCTCCATGCCTCTACGCAGGTATAGATAAGCACATAAAGCCCAACCACAAAAATTGCTGGATACCAGACTTTAAGTATAAAGGCATAAAATATTTCGTCATTCAAAAACAAAAGCATAAAGGAGGTCGGCAGCCCCAATGCTATAAGTGGAATTTCAATCCGTGGGCGGTATATTCCCAAAAATCGATGTAAAAATATAACGGAAATAAATGAGTAATAACCGATCGTAATATAAGCAAACCAGTCCCATAGGCGTGTGCTTGTCGGAATGTCGACGATAAATATATTGAAGTTGTGGGTTCCCCAGGCGATGACTGCTAATGAAAAGTATCCGTAGTAGCTGTCTTCTCGGCGAATAAACCAGAACATTGCAATCAGTCCTCCGACAATCAGCAGTATAGTGGTGATGATTTGTATGCTGGTAATGCGAAAGAAATAGTGGGTTTCGTAAGCCGCGAAAAGATCATCATAAGTGCCGAGTTGTAGTGCAGAAAGTTGTCCCGTACCCGGCGGATCACTTTTTACTCGTATATGAATGATATTTTCACCGGGGCGCAAAAGGCCATTTGGAATAGAGAACAGCAGCGGTGTCATCCAATTGCGGGCAACCGGATCCGAAAAATCCCCGCCGTCTCCTAACAGCTCTCCATTTAAATAGGCTGACGCATTCATTTTCACAGTGGGAATCAAAATTGCCCAGAGCCGGTTTGGGGGTACATTCAGTTCCATCCTGGCTCGGTACCAGAGGTTGCCCTCTTTATTGCCCTCTTTCCGCCAATCATTGGGAAGAGTGGTTTTGCCCCAGACATCTTCAGGAATATCTTCTGGATGTTCGGCATCGACCGCTGCAAATTCTACTTCTGTGAGTGTTAGTCTGTCGTTAGGAAGGGGTATTTCGTAAAAAAAAATCGTGGAGGCTAAGGTCAGAGTTAATGCATATACGAGCAGCCAGGTAGAGGTGTATCCTGCTTTAGATGAATAGAAGGTTAGCCACAGATGGCCTGCTGGATATGCCATTTTATGGATGGTCAGGGCTGGATATTGACCAATCCCAACTGTAGTGCTTCATAAACAGCCTCGCTACGTGAATTGACTTCGAGCTTCCGGTAGATTTTTTTTACGTGTGAAGCGATCGTGTGATGCGAAATGCCAAGCAGATCCGCAGCCTCATTATAAGTATAGCCTTTGGCCATATAGCGAAGTACATCGGTTTCTCTGCACGTTAGTTTTGGTACATGGGTTTCCTGGTTTTTAGTGGCGCAGCTTGTGTTCTGATTTCCAGTGCGGTATTGCTTTAACAAATGGCGGGCAATAGCCGGGCTGATGGGGGATTCACCTGCTAATAGCTTCATGATGGCATCGCCAATATAAGCTGTATCACCATCCTTTAACAGGTAGCCGGAAGCCCCCGCCTTAATGGCTGCCAGCACGTTGCGCTCGTCGCCAAATACCGAGATCACCATGATTTCAATTGTCTTATCGGATGATCGCGCTGTGCGAATAAGATCAATTCCCGTACCGTCAGGCAATCCGAGATCAGTGACCAGCACATCAGGGGGGTGGGCTGATAAAACTTGTAACCCATCTGTGAACGTAGAACACGTGTGAGCGACTGAGAGTTGTTGGTGAGCATTGATGGCTTGTGCCAGTCGCAGGCGGGTGGCTTCATCGTCTTCCACGAGGAGAACCGTTTTATGACTGTTTTTCTCGCTGCTCATCTGTCGTATTTGAGTCGGATTGAGTACTGCAATACCATTTTATGAACCAAGGCTAACACGAAATAGCTGTTACGAATGAATCAAATCGCTCTTTCAGCTGCCTATCCCATGAACAGGGGATATTGTCAGGTAGGTCGATTCGCTATCATTTTCATCTTGCCATGGGGATTTCGTGCATATTGGGGGGCAGATGAGTGGCGGAAAAAAAGAATATAAAATCCATCAGCCGAGCCGTTGGAGTGCTGCTGGCAGTCACGTCAACTTTAGTTCTGGCTGAAATTGAACTGAATGTGAGTGAGAATGACAGAGGGTGGGTTGCTGCCAGAGATATGATCGAGCTTCGGATTATAGAGACCGACCCCGTTTCGAGAGCAGGGGAAATCCGTATTTTTGTCGGCCTGGAGGATATAACGTCTCTATTTGTCGAGCCCATGCCTGGGAGATACCGCAAGCCGCGGGGCACCCTGGCGCTTCCTGCTGGTGAGCAGGAGATCACAGTTTACCGCGTGGTAACGGAAAATCAGTGGCAGGAAATAGGGCGGGCGTCTCTTCAGGTGTTAACCCGTACCGGCCTGGAAAAACTGGAGGTCAGTCCACGTATAGATTTAAACAATTACGCTCTGTTAAATGAAGGCTTTTCTGGTGACGCTTTCCCCCCTGAGCGTGATCGCTTTAACGACCTCTCGATGGATGGCAGTTTAGAGATAGCGGGTGAAAGTGGGAATAGCCAGTTTACTATCAATGCAAATTTTGTGGGTGCTTCATATCGCCCCGAAACATTACGGTTTGCTGAGAAAGCTAGTGATGCACCCAAGGTCGATCTGGCCGACTATCTGGTGACTTTTAGTAGTGGAGATGCTGCGTTGGAAGTAGGGCATGTGAGTTATGGGAATAACCCACTTCTGCTTGATCAGTTTTCAACCCGTGGTGTTAAGGCAAACTACCGTATCAACTCACTGTTTGATGTCTCCTTCAGTGCCCAGAATGGAACTGAAATAGTAGGGTCTGAGCAGCTTTTGGGGTTAAACAAAGGTGATCATCGTGTGGCTGGTGCGACTATCGGTATGGAGTTCTTCCCTGAAGCCCCCGGACTTCTGAGGGCAGAGGTTACCTATATGAATGCATCCGTTTTGGCTATCAACGATTTTGATGCCGGCGAAGTGCCGGACGCAGAAAAAAGTGATGGCTTTGGTTTGCGCGTGATGGGCAACGCTTTTACAGGACGATTACGTGGTGATGTGACGCTTGCCCGCGCCAGTTACACTAATCCTTCCGATCCTTTTCTGAACTTTGGTTTCGATGATTTGGTGCCAGTAGAAGAAACCACCAACAATGCATGGCGTGCCGATATAGGCTATGACATTATTCAGGACTATCTTTTGGGTGGATCCACCCCCGTGATGCTTACTGCGGACTACACCTATGAAAAAATCAACCCGGAGTATAGAACCATTGGAGCTTTTCCCAATGCTGATCAGTTGAGCCAAACAGTGGCATTTTCAGCAGGGCTGGGTTCGGTTTCTGCTCAGTTGCTGACGGCGGAAAGCGAAGACAATCTGGACGATATCATTACCATTCTTAAAACACGCACGCGCACAAACACATTTAACGTTGAGTTGCCGCTGTCGGAGATGCTGGGTAGTTCCGAGACGATAAACTACTGGCCAAATATTTCGCTTAATAAAGAGCGTGTTCGTCAGTTTGCAATCAATGACCCTGAGCAGGCTCTGTCTGACTTTAATGGCGCAAGTCATCTGCCAGATCAGGTGAGCGATGCTAATAGTGCTTACCTGGATTGGTATTACAGCACATGGAATTTTACTTATGAAATTTCAAGATCCAGTGTGGATAATCGACAGACAGGCAGGGAGAACGCTGATTTTAAAACTATCAACCATAATTTTATCCTGGGAGTAAACCCGCTGGACTCGATGACCATCGAACTCTCTCTGGGGAGGAACATTAGTGATGATCTTGAAAGTGACCTGAGGTTTAATCAAGAAGTCGGCGGGATTTTTTTTAGCTGGCAATTCCTGCGTCAGTGGGCGCTGGCGATGAATGTTGAAAATTCAAGAGAGAATGATTTACAAAACGGTATAGAAAACACGAAAAACAGCAATTTTAGTGGTGATGTCCAGGTTAGCTATCAGTTTGAGCTGCCTGCCAGAGCGGAGAAACTTCCCGGTCAGGTTTTTGTGCGCTATGCCAGACTGCGCAATGATTTTAGGGATAATGTTTTCGACTTTGATATCCAGTCAGCGAGCTGGAGTGTGAATGCTGGCATGAGTATCAGCCTGTTTTAATGTGGGGTTATAAGTAATGATGAACGCGAATAAAACAGTCATTGCAATGGGTTTGCTGCTATTTTTTATGGTGACAAAACTTCACGCTTTGACCGGCGTTAACCCGTCTGGACTCAATGTGCGCAGTACCGGCCCCACCACTGCCTTTCTTACATTTCAGGGAACCTCGGGGCAAATAGCGACAGATGCTTTTTGGTGTGGAGAGGTAACCACGACTGCTGTTACTGCCACTGATCCTTGTGTACCGGGCACCCTGTTTGGCCGCCTTCCACAGCGCAATAACTTTTCCCGTGCCAGTGGTACAGGTGGTGCCAGTAATTTTACTGATATTATGACTGTTCCAGCTTCAGTTGCACGACGGGCATTTCAGGATGCCAAAAAAGGCAATGCCTCCAGCTTTTTTTATGTACGTAAATTCGAAGGTGCGGGGGGAACCCAGTACATTGCCGTTACCTGCCGCCTTGCTGGCGGCGGAGCAAGAACCCCTCTGGCATTGCTGGATGTACGCCCGGCCTTTCAAACAGAACTGGGTGACCGGCCAATCTATCTGTTTTCACAGGGAGAGCAGGCAGCACCTTTTAATGCAACGATTTATTACAACGGTTCAGGTCGCCTCAAGGGACGTTGGGAAGTGGTGATGCCCGGTGATCAACAGCCTACAGTCGATGACCTGTTGACCGAGGCTAGTTTGCCTGTTGAACAGCGCCCGCTACAGAGGCGCTACACTGTCATTGGTCGGTTTGATATTTTTATGCCACCCACGGGGCGGGTGGTGTTGC
>QIGV01000172.1 GCA_003230085.1 Gammaproteobacteria bacterium | reverse complement strand
ATATTTGACATTGACGCACTAAAACCCAATTTAGTACACAATAAACCCCATTCAAGTACGCCAGAAAACCCGCTTAAGTACACAATAAAACCCTGATCAGTACGCCGCAAAACCTGAAATGGTACGCCTGCCTGTGGATAAAATGATTGACTGAAGCAACAACATATTTCGCTAAGTTAATTACAATAAATCAACTGCTTAGACAGAATTCCACTACATGCTATACAAATAAGCTAGCTAATATTGTAGCGTCCGCCGCTGAAAAACCGATTTTAGTACACTGCTTTTCATGAGTCTGGTGGGGTAAATTAACAGGGTAAAACCCAATAAGGTACATAGGAATCAGGCCTGAATGCCTTTAATGTTGGGGTTAAAACCCAAAATGGTACGCAAGCTAACTACGTGTTGCGTAAAGTCTGAAGGGCGTGGCCTTCCCTGTGCCTTCAATCGTATAGTCGTTTAGAAAACCAACCGTTTTTAATTCATCCAGGGCACGTTTGAAAGTAGATCTAAGATCGCATTTTCGACCATGATGGCCGACAGATGCTGCAATATCTTCGAGTTTGTTGAGCTTGAAGAATTCTTTCGGTTGTGAGCTCAGGTAACGATGCAAAGCTTTTGCAAGTCGGTTCTTGAGGACCCTGCGAGTTTCCCAATCATAGTAGGTATACTCGCTTTCGAGCCAGTAGGTCATGATGGGTGAAAATTGGGCATAAATGATGCCATCGCTGGAGTACATTTGCCATTCGATATCGACAAGCTTGATCGGTTTGCCTATTACGCACTTGCCGAGATAACGGTCTTCTTTATTAAGTGTAAGCACAAGCGTGGTAGAGGCAAGTCTCTCTAATGAGTCCACAATGTCTTTGCGCATCTTCCCGCCCTTAGACATCTTAAGCTTGTTAAGGATATCAGTAACAGTACAGATGACCGTATCGACATTCACACTTCCCTTCTCGTTTGCCTTGTATATTCTGGATACCTTTATAGGCATGTTCTCATGTGGGCCGATGAGTTTTTTCTTGGATAGTCTGGACAGTGCGTACATGACATCCTCATCAAATACGCTGAGGTTGGCGCCATAACGCTTTCCCTTGCCGAACGGAGTTTTAAAGAGCAACGCGTTATCATCATCGAGCAGCTCCTTTTGCTTCGCCTTAGTGATAGGCATAAAAACGGGAATGCGCGTCAGTAAGGTCGGGATTATTTCACGTTGTGATATTGGGATCGCATCAAAGAGACCAAGCTGCTCGTTTTTATAGATTTCACCAGCCGCAAGGTTAACAACTTGATTGCTAGACAGCCCGTTGGTTGCTCGGGTTTTCTTCTCATGAAGATTGTCAGCACATGAAGTGGGGAGTAATTCCTTTTCGAGCACCCTTCTCTCTTCGATGCGTTTTTGCGCTTCAACTGCTCGTTTTCTTATTCGGTCCATTGCTTGTTTTGACACTACCCTACCCTCCTACAGGACTTGAATTAAGCAAAACTCAGTGGTCAGGCATGCGATTATTGTTGATATCCCTTCACTTCAGGCTGTTATTAAGCTTGTTATAGTCAAATTTACCCTATATTGTCAAGAAATACGAATACTATATATTTAATAGTTGCAGAATATGTATAATTAAAACCAAGTGATAAATTCTTATCCTTAATGTTGGTTGTAATGAAAACAACAACCATTACTCTAAAAAGAGAGGGAGCTATGAATGTTTCAATAAAAGAGCTAGAGGATTTGGTTCGTCGTTCCGACGAAATCATGAAACATATTAAAACACATATTTTCAGTCCTGATGGTGAGAAGCATTTCAAAAAGACTTTCAAAATAGGCGAAGCCTCCACGCTGATTGGACGCCATCCGGCAACAATCCGTGAAGCAGAAAAACAGGGCGCAATTAATGCGGACCGTACGGGTAGTGGCAATGCGCGCGGGTTCTCGCTTGAAGAAATCAATAAGGCTCGTCGGCACTTCAATACCCTCCCCCGCCTGGGCACCGACGAGGAAGCCGCCGTACTCGCCGTACAAAATTTCAAAGGTGGTGTTGGCAAAACCAGTATCGCTGTACACCTGTCTCAGTGGCTAGCTATTAGGGGATTCAGAGTCCTGCTGATAGATCTGGATAGCCAGGCGTCGGCAACCACCTTATTTGGCTATACCCCGGACATGGATATCGATGCTGATGATACCTTGCTGCCATATTTTGAGGGCGAGCAGCGCACCATGCATTATGCAATTCGTGATACTCAGATCGAAAACCTTAGTTTAATTCCAGCTAACCTCCAGCTTTATAATGCTGAATATATGGTAGCTGCAAAGCATGACCAGCGGCCCATCTATTCCTATCTGCCCCAGGGTGTTGAGGATATTAAAAAGGATTTTGAAATAATTATTATTGACCCACCGCCAGCGCTGGGTATGCTCAGTATCAATGCATTGGTGGCCGCAACAAGCCTGCTGGTGCCAATGCCGCCTCGAATGCTGGATTTCACGTCATCGCTTCAATTTTTCAATATGCTGCATGAAACCCTGGAAGAGATACAAGGACACTTTGGGCAACAGATTACTTATGATTTTGTGAAGTTAGTGACTTCGAAGAAAAAACAGCGAACGAGCAATGAGCGATTTGCAAGAGCAGAAGATGATATTTTAGAACTCGCGAGAAAAGTATTTGGTAAGGAATATATGTTGGACAGTATCATTTACGAATCTACCGCCATCGATAATGCGGCCAGTGAGTTCAAAACACTATTTGAAATACAGGGCCAGACAACTGGCTATAAGAGCTATCGCATGGCAATGGCCTCTATTGAAGCCATGTGCGAAGAAGTGCTTTGTGATTTGTTGGCCAGCTGGCCAAACCTAAAATCACGTATAAAAGCTGCATAACTTCACCGGAGGATAATCATGGCTAGAAAAAAACTCAGTGAAATGGCGGAAGAAGCCGACCGGCTTGATATAGAAGTTAAGCCCCGACATAAAACAGGGCTGCATAGTCGTGGCAGATCTTTTTTTTCGCATAATGACGCTCTCCAATCTATCGCGAAGGAGGGCACCGCAGAGCTTCAGGTATCCACAGATGATTGTCGTTTGTGGCCATACAACGACCGCATTTATGCAGATCTCAATGAAGAGAATTGTAAATCACTAAAAGAAGATATCCAGCTGAACACCCAGTTGCAACCGGTCGTTGCACGCAAGGATCCAACGGGAAAGAAGAAGTATGAAATCATTGTTGGCACACGCCGTTTCTGGGCTTGCCAACACATCTCCGGTAAGTCCATCAAGATCATGCTCATTGAGGCAGATGAAAAACAAGCCTACAAGATCATGCGCAGTGAAAATCAGGAGCGTGATGATACATCAGCCTATGAAAAAGCCATGAATGCCAATCGCGTGATTGAAGATATATATGGCGGTAATCAGAAGAGTTATTGTCTTGATAATAAGATAGGGGAGGGCACACTTTCAAACTGGATGGCTATTGCAGACATGGCCCCAGAAATATTGGCAGTTGTTCCTAACAGGCTGGAGATTAGTGTAAAACAAGCCACCCAAATACGCTCCATGATCAATAAAACCGCCAAAACCAAAAAGGCAGTACTGGAGAAAGCTTCAACACTCAAGGGCAGTAGGCTGACAACCGCACAGATATTCAAAGAGCTGATCGAAGCAGGGACGGGCGCACTGTCAGCTCGGAAAGATAAGCCAACAGAGAAATTCTATGCTGTTGCCGGTGATGTGAAAGGTGTGCAGATCAAAGAATCAAAGAGCGGGGCGATTAGCATCAAGATCAGCAAAGTGGCGGCAAATAACAAAAAAGCCGTACTCAAAGCAGTGACTGAGCACCTACGCTGACAGCCGGTAATTCAACCGTTGAATTGCTTACTAACAGATTGATAAACAAGGGGAAAATAGGTATAAAAAAGGACGATATAGCATCCGAGTCAATGACTAGTGGCATATTCGTTTTGAATGGCTGGAAGGAGAAGAAGGCCCTTCAAATGTGGAAATTATTGATTACCACTAGAGGATAGACGCCATTACTGGCGCACCGCTATGTTTGCCACGTGGCAAGGTTGATTCATCAGTTCGTTATTGTCCGATCCAGACCCGTGCCTAATAGTAGGTAATGTTAAATATTATCAATATAAGACGATGACTATGGATATAATGTAAATAATTGAGTACATTATTATCCTGTGAACACTGTCTATGATCAACAAGCGGAAATTTGTCAGTCGCTGGGACGTAGGCTCAGGCAATTAAGAATTCAGCACAATGAATCCCAGGCCATCTTTGCCGAAAGGATGGGGGTTTCTCGCCAGACCTATGCCAAGATGGAAAAGGGTCATCCTTCCACGCCGGTCGGTTTGTGGGTGATGGCATCAAGTCTATTAAACTGTCAGGATGAATGGGGGCATCTTTTCAAGGAAAAGAGAAGTCTGTTTGAGCAATTCGAACAGACACAAAAACCGCAACGTCAAAGAGTGGGGCGGGTTAGAAAATAATCCCCTTGCAATATTGCCACGTGGCAATATCGGTTTATCGAGAACCGCTCTAAATTGCTTGTTAGTGTAGCCGATATCCTTATATATTGCGTATGAAAGATTACAGTGATATTATTTCTCAAGAAATGTAGATTAAAGGAGGCCTGACATGCTTAAATCTAATGCCACAGCTTCAGATGTTGTGCATCAACGCCAGCGGGTATTGACCAAGGCGGTAGTCAATGCGGCAGATATCATGGGCCTGCGCCAGGTACTGCTGGCCGACGTGCTTGGCGTAAGCGAGGCCTCTGTCTCACGCATGATAAAGGGTCAGTATCTCATTAAGGAGAAAAGCAAGGAGTGGGAGCTGGCCAGTCTCCTGATTCGTCTTTTCCGAAGTCTTGATGCCATCGTGGGTGGTGATGAAAGATCACTGAAATCCTGGTTACAGGGTTACAACACGGCGTTGGCAGAAAAACCGATTAATCTCATTTCCAGTGTGGCAGGACTAACCAAGGCGGTGGACTATGTGGACGCCTTCCGCGCTCGCGTCTGAGGTCTGCCAAAAAGCGGGAACGGCATGGCGTGTGGTTGAAGATCAGCATGTGGTGTCGACACGCAAGCTGGTGGATACCCGAAGTGACCAGGAACTGCTGGAAGATATTCTGGAGGATAGTAAACCCCCTGTACCCCAAGGTGCTGAGCATCTTCATTATCTACTCAAAACACCTTTTCGCTACGATGCCCCATACCCATTTGGGTCTCGTTTTCGGCGTGCCGGTTCAACCGAAGGCGTGTTCTATGCTTCGGAGGCGATACGCACCGCACTGGCGGAGTTCTGCAATTATCGATTGAGATTCTTTCAAGAATCGCCAGATGTTTTATGGCCTAGGCAAGAGGAGCGGCTGACTGTTTTTACGATCGCCTATCGCTCGACTCGAACGATAGACCTTACCCGTCCGCCCTTTGTTAAAGATCGAGACACTTGGACACACCCGTCTGCTTACCAGGTAACGCAGGCTTTCGCAGATACCGCCCGTGAAGCTCATATTGAAATCCTTCGTTATGAATCGGTAAGGGATACGGAAGGAGGCACCAATATCGTGCTGCTCAGTCCATTGGCCTTTAGCGCTTTAATGCCAACCATGCAACAGACCTGGTTCTTGTATTTGTCTGAGGTTGAAGCGAACTGTACACGCGCCCATTCTAACAGTGATGATGAATCTTGGACGTTTAAACGCGAACAATTCGAACTGTAAGCCTAAACTATAAACGGCAAATATACTTGCCACGTGGCAAGGCTGGTAGCTATAGTACGGCATCATGAAAGAGACCATCCAGGACATCCCGGTTGATCTGATAGCGCGTTGCCGTTACCAGATGCGCAAGCATTTTCCAGAGAAGTCGCTGGAAGAGTTAGCCGAGTCGATGCGGGAACATGGCATCATTGAGCCGGTCGTCGTGCGGCCACGAGAAGGGCAGGGTGGTACTGCTGGTTATGAGCTGGTGTGCGGGGAACGGCGTTGGCGGGCCGCGCAGCGGATCGGTCTGGATGCATTACCGTGCATTGTACGGCGCTACTCGGATGAGGAAACCGCCGCCGTATGTCTGGTTGAGAATTTCCAGCGGGAGAATTTAAGCCCCATCGAAACCGCGCGGGGGATCGCCCGGTTGATTGAGCAGTTCAACCTCACCCTCACCCAAGATGCAGTCGCTGATCAACTCGGCGTCTCCCATTCGACGGTGTGTCATTATCTGCGGTTACTTGAACTGCCTAATCAGGTGCAGCGCTTTCTGGATGAGAAGTTACTCACCATGGGTCATGCCAAAGCCATCCTCAGTGCGCCGGAAGCCGAGCGCGAAAGGCTGGCCCTGGGGGCTGTGGCCTCGGGAACCACAGTCCGCAAACTCGAAATTCTGGCCCGTCGGGCTCGACCCAACCGCAAACCGCAGCAACAAAAGGATGCTGATCTAATCGCGCTGGAAAACGAACTATCAGCAGCCATTGGTGCGCCTGTGAAGGTGGATCATGACAAGAAACGCTGGCAGGGCGAGATCCGGATCCGGTATTTCTCAGAAGATGAATGTCAGGGCATTATCGAGCGCTTGAGAGGGTGATCGTCTCGGCGGCAAAAGGGCTTGACAATTGTAGTAGATTTGGCTACAAACGTAGCAAATAACGCTACATTAGGAGTGTGTTGTGCCTTCTCCACTGGCATCATTGCTATTTAAAGGCTACCGCCGCAGGGTACTCGGACTGTTGTTGTTGTACCCGGATAAGCGGTATCACGTCCGGGAGATTGCCCGATTGACCGGAACAGTCGCAGGAACCTTACATAAAGAGCTTACCCGATTGGCAGAGGCCGGTGT
>QIGV01000049.1 GCA_003230085.1 Gammaproteobacteria bacterium | reverse complement strand
CACCAGGAAAAAGAAGATCGTCGACTCGATCAATTGCAACTGGTATAGATGAAACTGACCCCTTCAGGGGTCGCAAGGAACCGCTGGCGGTGGGGGTGTTAGAAATTCTGTGTCAATCCTTTAATCTATACAAAAGAGGATTACACAATGACAGAGAAATTCGATTATGAACAGGCCTTGGCAGATATTAAGGCTGGCAAGCCAATCACCGGCAAGGACAGCATATTATCTCCACTGATCAAGCATCTCACTGAAGCGGCCCTGGAAGCCGAGATTGATACGCACCTGGCCAAGGAAATCAGCGCCAATCGAAAGAACGGCAAGTCACGAAAAACCATGAAGAGCAGTTCCGGTTCTTTTGAACTGGAAACACCCAGGGATCGTGCCGGAACCTTTGAGCCGCAGCTAATCAGAAAGCATCAGACTCACGTCAGTGATGAGATCGAGGCGAAGATATTATCCATGTTTGGTCTTGGCATGAGCTATCGGGATATGGCAGCTCACGTGAAAGAGATGTACGGTATCAGTGTCTCCACTGCCACGCTCAGTGCCATTACCGACAAGATTATTAGCGAGGTAAAGGAATGGCAGCAGCGGCCACTGGAGAGCCATTACCCGTTCGTCTGGATGGATGCCATTCACTACAAAATCCGGGACAACGGTCGCTACGTGTCCAAAGCGATTTATACCGTCCTGGCCTTAAATATCGAGGGCAAGAAAGAAGTTCTTGGCCTGTATCTATCTGAAAGTGAAGGTGCAAACTTCTGGTTGTCAGTATTGACCGACCTCCATAACCGGGGCGTTAAAGACATTCTGATCGCCTCTGTAGACGGCCTGACCGGCTTTCCTGCTGCGATCAATGCCATATTCCCGGAGACCGAGGTCCAACTGTGTATTGTTCACCAGATCCGCAACTCAATACGTTACGTGGCCTCCAAGCATCAGAAGGCATTCATGGTTGACTTGAAGCGGGTCTACCGGGCCGTATCAAAGGATGCTGCCGAATCGGCGCTTAATGACCTGGAGGAACGCTGGGGTCAGAAATACCCTATTGTGATCAAATCCTGGCGCAATAAGTGGGAAAACCTGTCGGTTTACTTCAAGTACCCTGAAGAAATCCGGAAGGTGATTTACACCACCAATTCCATCGAGGCCGTGCATCGCCAGTTCCGCAAACTGACGAAAACTAAGGGCGGCTTTCCGAACGAAAACAGCCTGCTGAAACTGCTGTACATGGGCATCCAGAATGCCAGTAAAAAATGGACCATGCCGATCCAAAACTGGAATCTCGCGCTATCGCAGCTGGCGATTTTCTTTGAAGGCCGACTTGATGATGCGCTGGAATTATGATTTTATGAGTAGGCAGAAATTACGTTGACACAGAATTCTGAACGCCCTCCTGGTGGTTCCGTTAAGGCCGCTTTGAGCGGCTCACAAACTAAAGCCCCCGGCTTTGCCGGGGGATACTTACTAGTCCTTCAATCTGATAATATAGGATAAAGTCGCTTCAATTTGATGCGCGCATCCTCAGTGGTAAAACGCCAATCCGCAGGCTTCGACTGCTGATTGCGCTTTTCAACCCAAGCCCCTACCTGTACCAAGCGGCGTACGCCTTCAGTCCACTCGCAGGCTGCGTGATGATTCGCCACTTTAATACACCGCCAATTATCAACAGGGGCGTAAAACAACAGCAGATGGGCGACCCCATTGCGCTCGTACTCCGCATCATAGCGTTCGCTTTGCCCCGGTGTGGCCACAATCGGGGAGCGAACTTCCTTAATACATTGCACGCTGGTTTCATCCATACACACCACCGGGTACAGTGGATCATGTGGGCGTTGATAGACATCCAGCACCGCCTCCATTTGGCACACGAAGTGGGCGTTGCCCTGTGCCGGGATACACCACATTCGCTTCTGCCAGGGTTTGATAGTGTTGTTAAAACCTGACGAACACATTCATGCGAGATCGATTCAACCACGTCCACGACTGCGTTTTTTTCGCCCCAATGCTGAAGCCAGACCTTCGGTGACACAGCGTTCGCGTATCTGTTCCACGGTGCGTCGGGTAAAGCCCGTCCGTTCAGCCACCTCTCTATCTATTTGCTTTGGTCCATATGCGCCTTCGTCAACCAGCAATAGTACCTCGGCATGCCGTCTGCGATAGGCCGCTTCTCGTCCACGGTTAATAAGCCCCTCAAGCCGAGCCCGCTCATCTGATGTCAATTTCACCGTATAACGTTTTTTCATTTCCTTATTCCTCAACAGGTTAAACCAGCCTATTGGGGAACTACTTTAATATCCTAAATTATCATATGGAAACACTACTAGTCAAACGCCACACTTCAGGATATTTACTAACTTATAGGGATTGTTCATCTTTGATGATATTTTCGAGTACTGTGATTGATAAGCATCAATCCAGCGTTCTTAATTCGTTCGGTTATGCGTGCTGTCAGATCATCGCCCGCCTCTATGCCCCGTTCCGTTAAAAACCGTTTTACTGCATGCGTGCCGGTGCCACGACCGGCGATAACTGTATAATCCGAGTGCCCGGCGACTTCAGGATGGAAGGGGAAAAGGGCCTTATCCGTCAGTTCAGTATTTTTTAAACCTTCCAACGCATGTACAATGATCCCCGATTCCACTTCAAATAACCCATTGCCCACAACAGGCTTATTGCGGGCCGGTTTTGCCTTCGACATCTCCGTGACCATATCCGAGATACCTTTCAGACGGGACAGATCAAAACCGGTATCAATACCAAGCAGATGTTGCAATATAAAGGCGATCTCTTCGGTAGCCACATTCCCTGCCCGTTCACCAAGACCATTTATTGAACTGTGTACTGTATCAGCTCCGGCTGAAACTGCCATCAGTGCGCCGGCCGCCGCCAGGCCATAATCATTATGGATGTGAAAACCAACAGGTGTGTCTGTCCAGGCTTTTAATTTTTTAATGAAGTGATAGGTAGCTAAAGGATGACCCATACCAAAGGTATCGGAAACCGTGATCCGATCCACCGGTGCTCGCTCAACGATTTGTGTAAAAATGTTGCGGATGTAGTTCTCGTCGGGAATACGGAAAACATCCCAACCCATGAATTCCACATACATCCCCGCCTCTTTGCCCGCCTTGCTGAAGTCCACCACAGCATCGATCAATGACTCCGGGCTGATTTTATATACATGTTTCAACAGGTACGGGTTAATCGCGAATTCCAACAACATCCCATCCGCTTTTGCTTCCAACGTTGCTTTGACATCTTCTTCTTTCACTCGCACCAAAGGCACGATCTTCGCGTTTAGTCCCATTTGCGACAGGGTTTTTATCACTTCCTGATCCTCTGCAGTAGCCGCCAAACCCGGTTCAATGGAATATACGCCTAATCTATCCAGTTCCCGGGCAAGGAAAATCTTCTCGTCGGGAGTAAAGGCGATACGTGCCGTTTGTTCCCCATCCCTCAGGGTGACATCATGGATATTGACTTTTTTATGTTCCGTGATTTGCTCCCTTATTTCCGGCCACCAGTTAAACGGTGAAACCCACTTACTATCATCGTAGTAGGGTGGGCTTAATTCGACACCAAACGCAGCTTCGATCTTTTTCATCTGTTCTACTCTCCAGGTTAATTCAATATAGCGACGGCCCTTGTCCAACCTGCCGATGCCGCTTTTATCTTTACCGGGAAACAGGCGATCATAAAACCATGACTTGGCAAGGCCTCAAGATTATGTAGTTTTTCCAGGTGGCAATAACCGATATGCCGGCCTGCCTTGTGTCCCTCCCAAATAAGTGAGGCATCTTTGCTTATTGCATAGCGCTCTGCGGTATGACTGAAAGGGGCATCCCAGGACCATGCATCAGTCCCGGTTACCCGCACACCTCTTTCCAGCAAATACATAGTTGCTTCATAACCCATGCCGCAGCCCGCATCGACGTAATCATCATCACCGTAAGCTGCACCAGCCCGGGTATTGACTACAACAATATCCAGTGACTGCAGTTCATGACCGATACGTGCCAATTCTTTTTCTACGTCCTCAGCATTGGCTACATAACCGTCGTCAAAATGTCGAAAGTCCAGTTTTACCCCGGGGCGAAAGCACCAGTCCAGTGGCACCTCATCAATAGTGATAGCTTGTTCACCATGATCCATGGTGGAATGGAAATGATAAGGGGCATCCAAATGGGTGCCATTGTGGGTAATTAATTCTACCTTCTCGATAGCCCAGGCCTCCCCGTCCGGTAGATCCGACTGCGCCAGTCCGGGAAAGAAGGAGGACATTTGCGCAAAGGTATCCTTATGTTTGAAGTAGGTAATCTTCGGGTTATAAGGTACCGGATCAGACACGATATCGTTTTCGATAGATATGGAGATATCAATGATTTGCAGGACTAATAATTCCTTAGGCTATTAATTTAAACAGGTAATTGAATTCATCACCATCCCGGATAAATCGGCAATTTTCTCTATAACATTACGCCATTTAATTCCCATATCTGGTTCCACTTGGAAAACTGTAAGTTGTCAATTTCTTTAAAACCGATGGCCGATTTTGATGCCGTAGGTACGCGGCTCTTCGTAAAACCCATTAACTACATTACCTACCAGATTAGTTGAAACAAAACTGTTGGCAATGTCATTGCCTCCATCAATATTCTTGATATAGGCCTGTACAAACCACTTTTTATTACTGTCCTCTACCGTCAGGAATATATTTTGACGGGAATGCGCCGGCTGGGCTGCCGACTTAAGATTAAAGGGAGTAAAGTAAATATTATCCACCCAGAATATTTCGCCACGTAGCGTGACCGAGACCGCATCCAGAAACCATCGGTATTGCGCCGCTGCATTTACGGTGAACTTCGGTGCCTGGGATACAGTATTGCCTGATAGGTCTATATCGCCCAAAGCAGGTCGGGCCTGATCACCGGTAATAAATTTATCCAGCCTGGCATCCAGGTATGAAAAAACCATTTCGAGTTGCAAGCCCTCCACAGGTAACGCAAACAGCTCAATTTCCAAACCTTTAATGGTGGCATCGGCCGCGTTTTCCAGTACCAGAATATTATTTTTCACACGTCCAACCTGCAGATCGGTATAGTCGTAATAGAAGCCGGTTAGATTGGCGCGTAACCGATTACCCAGCAAATCTGCCTTGACACCCGCCTCATAACTCCACACTTTCTCTGGTTGATAAGGTTTTTGTACACCACCCAGATTAATCCCTCCCGCCTTAAAACCTTTTGATACTGAGGCGAAAAAGAGCAAATTATCTGCGGGGGTATACTCCAGTGCGTATCTCGGCGTAATCGAGTTAAAGCTCACGCTCGGTGTCAGTTCTACCAGCGGAATGACCGGGGCACCTGGGACTTCCGGAGTGAACACATCAAACCGAAACTGATCAATAGCTGACTTTTTTTCATCGCTGTAGCGTAATCCAACCGAAAGCGCCCAAGTCTCATTTATCTGATAGTTTACCTGGCCAAACGCAGCAGAGGCTTGTGTATCTATAGAGCCACCTCCAAAAAAGCCTTCCATCATAGTCCCCGTACCACCAAACAATATATCGTTTATGGGTATATCAATGCCACCGTCAATGTCCTCTTCAAAATAATACAAACCGGCAAGCCAGGTAAAATGATTTATTTCACCACTGAGTTGCAGTTCCTGACTAAATTGCTGCGCATTCTCAAACTGCGTTATCGGCGCTAATGGGAATGATGTTGAATCAAGATCAGATCTCGTCAAATATTCTGTCGAGAGATAAGCCGTTAGGGATTTAAAGTGTCCCCAACCGAAATCGTAGTTGATCTCCAGACCAGCAGACCAGATTTCGCGATCATTTTTCGGCTCAAGATCGCTGGCGATATCACGGGGATCAACGGCTTTTTGTCCACCAAGCAGCAGTCCCAGCGCCGGCGTCTCGACACCGTTTTCATCGGCAAACTGATTGATGAAATGGTAGCCATAATTATTGTCGTCTTCTTTGTGATAATTGGCCCGCAACAGTAGACTCAGATCCTCGCTCGGCAATGCCTCAAGCTGAAATCGTACTGAGCGCGTATGACTATTATCAATATCTGCTCCACTAATGATATTTGTGCCATATCCGTCCCGGTCTTGAGTACGGGCTGACAATCGGGCCCGTAAGGTATCTTTAATCAATGCGCCACCAACTGCTCCCTCAAAGTTAATAGCGTTATAATTTCCATAACTCAAGTTAGCATAACCTTCAAATTCTTCTGTTGGTTTTGCCGTGATTACATTGATCGCACCACCGGTGGCGTTGCGACCATATAATGTGCCTTGTGGCCCTCTCAGTACCTCCACCCGCTCGATATCATATAAACCACTTAACGCAGCGGCCGGACGTGAATAAAATATCCCGTCGGAATAAAAGGCGATGCTACCCTCAGCGCCGGCACTCAGGTTTTCCAACCCTACGCCGCGCAGACTGATACGGGCCACGCCCAATTGCTGACCTAAATTAAAATTTGGAATAGCAAACTGCAATCCTTCCAGACCGTCAATACCTCTTTCACGCATACTCTGTCCGCTTATCGCTGTAATCGCCAACGGTACGTCCTGTAGACTTTCGGTTCGCTTCTGCGCTGTAACAATTACTTCTTCGAGCACGGGTCCCGATTGATTTTTGTCACTGGGAATATCAGCGGCAAAAGCAAAACTAGAAATCGAACTCAAAAGACCGATGCTGAGAAACGGCTTAATAGTATTAATATTAAACATGATTTTTACGATTTGCCTCCTGTTACTTGTGTAATGAGTCAACGGCTAGAACGGGGTTCAAAACTGAAGGCATCGCTCCACACTGGCGCTACCGTCTCTGGATCAATAGATGCTGCCTGTGCGAAGATGGATTCTTTGGAGTTGATTAGCTTGAGCCTTAACGATGCCCAGTCTGCATGGACTAACTTGCCGTCTCGTTTCAAGGCCTTGCCAGCAACAAAAACATCCCGAACATCTGCGCGATTCGAATAAAATATGACCGCTTCGATAGGATCATGGGTTGGTGTCATGTGAATACCGTCTGTTTTCAGGATGATCAAATCGGCTTGCTTTCCCACTACCAGGCTACCTATATGACTGTCCAAGCCAATTGCCCTGGCACCACCGATTGTTGCATAGGCGAGAACGTCGCGAGCACTGAAATCTATTTTGCCGGGAATTTCATGTGCTTTCTCGTACTCACGATTGCGTTCGAAACGTTGTGCCTGCAATAACAATCGCATTTGTACGGTCATGTCAGCGCTGTAGTTCGAAACAATATCAATACCCAATGAAGGCTTACCACCGCTCGCTGCAACACGGGCTGCAACGGGGAACCCCATACCCATCTGCAGTTCGGTTTCCGGGGTTGTTGCTACGGCGCAGCCATGAGCAGCAAGCAGACCTAGTTCCTGATCCGTAAACCCACCACCATGAACAAATAAGAAATCTTCACCCAGTAGACCATCATTATTCAGGTTCTGTACCAAGCAAACATCGTGCATTAACCCACCCATTCTAGCGTGTATTGAGATACGGGCCGGATCAAGCGTGCGCGCCAGCTCGATTTCTTGTGATGCTCTTTCAGGTGGGTAGAATTCCAATTCGTTGACGGCAAAGCCAAACTGGAGAAGATCATCGGAACCTGAGAAATGTTCATCACGAACCCGGAAGGCATCCTGGATAAGGGAGTCCGGAACAGGTCCAAAGAGCTGTGCCCGCAATTCAACAAGATCCACGGGGCTACCCGCCTGGTACTTGGGATTACGATAGGCACCATAACAAAAAATGCCTCTTGTACCAGAATCCTTGAGCCCGTTAACCGCAGCATCGGAATGCTCCGGCGTATTCAATATATGTGCATGATCAACAACAGTAGTAATGCCTGCGTCAATCCCTTCTAAGGCACCAATCAGATTACCCAGGTAGACGTCTTCGTGCGTATAAAATGCGCCGTAGCGGGTACGAATGTTGGTGATGTAATCGCACAACGACCAATCACCAGCAACGCCTCTCAGTTGAGTTTGCCAGGTATGACGATGGGTATCGACAAAACCGGGCATAACGATGCAATCGGTAGCGTCTATCACTTCGCAATCATCCATAGCAACCAGATTTGTATCAATTGCTGCAATCTTTCCATTTTCGATCAGCAAATCAGCTTTCTTTATTTCACCAACCGGATCCATTGTAATTAGCACCGCGTTAGTGATGAGTAATCGTGCCGAATTTGTTGGGACTATTTGGTTCATAAAGTTATATTCCTTAATATAAAGAGTTGCTGTCCTTCGAACTGAAGTGACTGTCGTTTAGCGACAGTTAAAGGTAGATTTTTTGAATTCAAAAAATACGTTATAGCCTGGTGTATTTCTTCATACAGAGCTGGTGCACAAACACCCCTTAACATCAACTCTATGCCTCGCATGACCTGCTCCATATACTTGTTGTTTTCGAAATCACCTAGCGCCCACAGTATTGTTACACCACGAAATAAATGGCCCAACTGGTCACCCAATTTATCTGGTGTTAGCCCCTGAGATTGGAGATCCGCCGGGAAGTTATTGCCGATTGCAACGGCCCATATCTTGGCGATAGATGATTGAATTTGATCCAGGCTCTCACCAGAGGCGACCCCATAGACATCAAGGACAACTGGTCTCATCAAACGCGAGTTGTCTGTCTGAAACCGAACACCGACATAAGCCATCCAGATAACCCGCTTAATCGGTTCATCAGGTTTTTGGAGTTCATAGCAGTTTTCAATTTGTTTGAGATTATCTTTCAAGATTTCGCGCAGTATCTTAACCTTCGAATTAAAATGATTGTATGGCGTTGCCAAACTAACATCAGCCCGGTCTGCCAACTTTTTCATACTGAAGCCCGTTGTGCCACTTTCAAGAATCAATGCCTCAGCGGCTTGCACAATTCGCTTTGCCGTAGAAATACTATTTTTAACTCTTTTGCTTTTGGACATTTGGGCCTCAAATCGCAAATTTATAACGCATTATAACTTATAACGCATTATAACTTATAACGCATTATAATATTTCTGTCAATACTTTCGATGATGCGCTCTAACAAGGAATTTCTTTGCGGCCTTAATACGAAAAGGGCCGCTGGTTTTTCGATCTGAATCAGTGTATCGGTAGTTGCAAACTTAGTGTCTCTATCGGGGATGGTGGAAACCCCTCGCCTTTAGGCGAAGCAAAGATTGTATGATGTCGCTATGCGACGATATCGGCTTGGGGCACATACAA
>QIGV01000228.1 GCA_003230085.1 Gammaproteobacteria bacterium | reverse complement strand
AAATGAATTTCAGAATTATTTAACGCTTGCGGAACATTATTCACAATCTACTTCACCAGCATTGATTATTACCCATGGTCTTTCCGGCTCAGGAAAAACCGCCATTACACAATCGGTAATTGAAGAACTCGGGGCCATCCGCGTCCGTTCCGATGTGGAGCGTAAACGGCTCCATGGGCTATCTGAAAATGTGCGCAGTAAATCTGCACTCAATGAGGATTTATACAGCCGTGGCGCCAGTGACGCTACCTATATGCGCCTGGTTGATCTGGCTAGCACCATCATCAAGGCAGGCTATACTGCCATCATTGATGCCACCTTTCTACAGCAAGCACGGCGACATACCTTTCGCCAATTGGCTGATGAACTACAGGTGCCCTTTACCATCCTTGATTTTTATGCTCCCGAGGCACAATTGCGCCAATGGATTATAGAACGGGACAGCTCAGGCGGTGATGCTTCTGAAGCCAATATTGCAGTGCTGGAAAATCAGATAACCAATCAGGATGTCCTGACAGCGGAAGAACGACAGTGGACCATGAGCGTGAATACCGCGCATGATATCGATATCAGTGCACTGGCAAAATCTTTGTCCGAACGATTGTAATGCAGACGCCCCCTACAGGAGAGGGCGTCAAATTTTTACCGTTTTATAATCAATTTGTTACAAGATAATTATGATTAATTACTCAAGCTGACAACACGGCCATTCAGTGGCTGTACCGGCCTGGCGGTACCTGACAACACAGCAGTGAATTGTGCGATCTGATCAGCAGAAACTGATACTGGCGCTGCCAGAACCATCCAGTTTACGCCTTCAGTACAAGGAGGCGTAGTCAATGAACCTGAATAGCTGAAATAAGTCATATCCTTGGGCAGCAGATCTACGGCGTTAACACTCACAGACGCCACTGTTTCTTTCTGGCCAACTTTAGCAGGCAGATGTTGCCACAAGCTTTTAATCAGGGCATTTTCTTCACCCTCTCTCATCATGATGCCAATCACGCCCAGGGAACCATCACCGGCCTTATGAACCAGATGAGCTACCATAGGGTAGACCTTGCCACCAAAGGTATGCTCACTGGGTGCATGGAAATGTAACTGCAACAGCTGGTAGATTTTATCACCAACAGTCACACTGCTCCCTGCGCCATAATTGACCTGGATCGCATGTCCGTTGTTGAGAATTTCCAATGGAGTGGCGCTGTAATTGACATTGATAGCGGGTAACCCAGTGATCGCAACGGCAGAAATATCAATGGGAGACTGGCTTTTGCCGGCACCACATGTAGCAAACTCCTCCTTCAGGCTCCCCCACAGAAAAGGCGCGCCCTCTCCCTCATAACCCCAATGGACATCGCCGTGATGGCCTTCTTCACTGGAAAAAGCCGCACTGGAAAGCAGAACACCAAAAAAACTGATGATGGTGACTAATACGTAACGCTTCATTGAATTAAACACTCCTAATTTTATTATCAAATCGTCAAGTGAAAACCTAAACTGACGGTTATTCTCGACAGACCCTCGCCACCTGACAGGACCGGATAGAATAACCTCAAGATTGGAATGCTGCCAACTTATTCAGACCACTACATCCACTTCGATATCACCTTGCTTGCGTGAGACATTCACACTCACATCGTGTTGATGCCGGGTAAGGACCAGATCCAGAACGGCATCGCCCACGTGCAGATTATTAATCTCCAGGCGGTGCAGATAATCCGGTAATTGCGGGTGGTGGAAACACAGCTGTGGATTTGTTGGAGAAAAGGTGAGTCCCAGGCAGGCCTGTAACAGGTAGAATACACTACCGCTCGCCCACGCCTGTGGCGAACAGGCGACCGGATATAATGTCGGACCCTGGCCTTTCATACGATCAAAACCACACATCAACTCCGGCAGCCGGTGCAGATCCAGCACGATACTGGCGTCGAACAGGCCGGTGAGTATTTGTATGGCTTGTTCCTTGAATCCGTAGCGGGACAATCCCATCGCGATGATGGCATTGTCGTGCGGCCAGATCGAGCCATTGTGATAGGACATCGGGTTGTAGCGACTTTCCTTGTTCGCAATCGTCCGAACACCCCACCCACTGAAAGAACTGTCTGAAACCAGGGTTTCGCTCACGCGTCGGGCATATTCGGGGTTAGCAATACCACTGAATAACGCATGCCCCGCATTGGTTGAACGCACCCGACAGGGTTTTTTATCGCCATCCAGCGCAATCGCGAAGGTCCCGATATCTTCGCACCAAAATGCTTTATTGAATTGTTCTTTAAGTTTTTCTGCCTCGTGCTTCAGTTTCACAGCACGTGTGGTTTCCCCAAATAATGTAGCAAATTCGGCCGCAGTCAGCTTGGCCTCGTATACGTACCCCTGAACCTCACAAAGTGCGATGGAGCCCTCGGCAGGGCTTCCATCGCTATGAAATATGGAATCATTAGAATCTTTCCAGCCCTGCTGCACCAGGCCGTTGTCACAGTGCCGGGCATATTCAACAAATCCATCATCATCGCAATCACCATACTGGTCGATCCATTCCAATGCCCGTATAATATTCGGCCAGATAGTCTTGATAAATTCGCGATCACCCGTGCGCTGAAAATAAGCACCAGCAAGCACGATAAATAGTGGTGTTGCATCGACGGTACCGTAGTAACGTCGAAATGGCACCTCGCCCAGTGATGCCATTTCACCTTTGCGGGTTTCATGCAGAATCTTGCCCGGCTCGGCATCCTGCTCCGGAATTTCTTTGCTTGCCTGGGTGGCAGCCAGATACGCCAGTACTCCCCGGCCCAGCTCCGGTTTCATCCACAGATATTGGAGCGCGGTGATAATGCCGTCTCGTCCAAACGGCGTGCTAAACCACGGTATACCCGCATAGGGGTAGGTCCCATGCTCAGTGCGAGTGCCAAGCATCGCCAAGTCAGCAGCTGAGCGGTGTATCCAGTCGTTAAACTGTTCGTTCGAGGTATAAATATTGCCAATCGTCTGCTGGTCGGCTGCCATGATATCGACGCTTTCAGATAACACCTTTTCGTAGGAAAGGATAGTCTGCTCATTACTGTCAACGTCGCAGGCAATTGAAATGATAAAATTCTTTTCTTTGCCGGGTGAAAGTTGCAAGGAAAAATGCGCGCAATCATCTTCCAGCCGATCAGGTGCTTCGCTGAACAGGATACGTGTGCGCCGCGTAACGCCATCCAAGCCCATATAACCCAACGTCAGCTGATGATCAGCACGTGTGGCTGGCAAATCCTGGCCCCGTTGTTTGCGCTGGCTACCTCGCACCTCAAAGATATCAGCGTAATCGGCCTGGAACCACAACTCGATTTCAACGGAAATCTCCTGATCTCCGAAATTTACAAGACGTAGGTGCTCGTACTGCACACCCTCCCACAGTAAAATACCGCGAAAGATATGCAAGGTATCCTTTGGGATAACCAGCTTATCACCCTCGTAGAGATCGGGCGTGGTCAAATCTACGGTCAACAAACTATTGTCTTCCCTGACCGTGGAGTTAAGCAATATTGCCTGACGCTTATTTAACCTCAGTTCATAACTGGAAAGGAAACGGGCACCCTCATGGTAAAGACCCTGCTCGCCGGTGCCGATCGGATGAATATCACCGTAACGATCAAACAGGGCAAAGGTATCCGCATATTTCAACACACGCGTGCGGTCATCGGCGCGTGACGACGTGGCAAGCATATACCACCGGTCATCAATTTGGATGGTGTCTTTCAACGACAGGATTCCTAGTGTGGTGTAACGGATAACATGCACATATCAGCGTGTCGAGAAGCCGTTAGCAGCAAGACGCGTCTCGCTGGAAATGGCGTGCCCTTTACAAGAGATGCAACGCAGCAGATGACGGCTTCTCGACACGCCCGAAGGGAGCCCCACAAATGACTCAATACCGCGTTGCAGCCTTTATTAAGGGAATAACCATTAATTGCAGGCTGCGCCTTGTTTTGAGTCATTTGTGGGACTCTGATATGCGCATGTTATCCGTTACACCACACTAGACCGCGATGGGGGTGCGATCGGTGGTATCTATCACCTTCTGGTATGTTGCAACATAGTTTTCTGCCATGCGCCGTGCCGAGTAACGTTCATTAAATATGCGCTGGCAACGGCGTCGATCTATCATGGCAATCTTTTCCACTGCCGCCACCGCCTCGTCCTGATTCTCAACAATAAAGCCTGTCTGGCCTTCAACCATTATTTCCGGAACTGAACCCCGACGATAGGCGATGACAGGCGTTCCAGTCGCCATGGCCTCGATCATTGTTAACCCAAACGGTTCCGGCCAGTCGATGGGGAAAAGTAACGCGTAAGCGTTACCAAGTAATTCGTTCTTTTCGTTATCGCTGATTTCGCCGATGAAATCCACGAGAGGATGATCAAACATCGCCCGGATATGCGTATTAAAATAATCAGTGTCGACCTTGTCCACTTTGGCCGCGATGCGGATCGGCATTCCCGATCTGATTGCAATCTCGATGGCCCGGTCAACCCTTTTCTCAGGTGAAATGCGGCCAATGAAGACCAGATACTTTCCTGGCTCGGGATGTAACGTATAAAGTGCTTCGGGCACACCGTTAAAAATGGTCTCCACCCAATTGGCATACGGCACTGGCTCGCGCTGGTTATCTGAAATTGATACCACCGGTATCGTGTTAAAGTGTCGATAAAGAGGTTTCAGATCCGGCAAGTCAAGCCGGCCATGTAAGGTCGTCACGTGGGGCGTACTCAATAACTGGGCGACGGGAAAGTGCAGGTAATCCGTGTGAAAGTGGATCACGTCAAACTTATGCGCCATTTGTACTACCCTGTCAATCAACCGCATGTGGTGCGCCAGCGGATCATTCCAGCATTTGTCCAGCCTCAAACCACGATCGACAATCACCTCGAGGCGCGCTTTTGTTTTTGAATCACCGCTCGCGAATAAGGTCACGTCATGACCGCGATCAACCAGTTCCTCAGTCAGGTATGAAACAATCCTTTCTGTACCACCATAATATTGGGGGGGCACGCTCTCGCAGAGAGGTGCAACCTGAGCAATTTTCATTGCAAATCATTCCTCCGTTTAAATATACCGAAAACACGACATATCCCATTGATATTCGGTTACCAATGGGAGCTTAATCATAAAATAAATCCGGGGGATTATAACAGATATTGAGACTGACGCTGTTCGAGAGAACCTCAATGAATCTAATGCTTACAGGGGCTGACGCATAATGGATGGCCAGGCACATGTAAGCAATTGACTTAGCTTGATAATCTAACGGGACAGGGGTAAATTTTCATGTGTAAATGCAGCGCATCAATAATGATTTTATCCCTGGCGAGTCATGGATTCACCGCATCGCCGGCACTCAACTTTTTCGATACCGCCTTCGGCACCAAACTCAAAAGTCTTGTCGATTACGCGAAAGTCATGAAATCCCAACCAGCACAGGAGACGGCCGAGTAATGGTGGTAGCTTTGACATATCATGGAATGTGAATATTGTCTTACCTGTTTTTACAGCCTTAACTCGGTGTCCGGATATATCAGACCACTTCACCGATCGATGGATGCCTGGGGTCTACTGGCAGTTCCATACCCTGCTCTGCAAGCATTCAGGTTTCGCTGTCTTTTACTTTTTCCACAAGGCATAGTGTCCGGTCAATGCCATCTGCGGCGATGATCCTGACTTTAGCGCCCGCGTCCATGTCCCTGCCTCGGATTCTTAAAATAAGCCCCCTGAATTCAATGCTTCCATTACCGTTTTTGATCGGTTTTTCCAATGTAAAGACCTCCCCGATATAATCGTCTTCAGTTGGCAAGTCCTCCTCACCCTGCTGGGATGCGTCGCGACCCCGCTTCAAAAAAGTATCAGTAATCAAGATCCCTGCCGCTATAATCAAGCCCGCAATCATCAGCTGGTAAATAATCGGGAGCTCCGGCGTATGCCACAGTAAGGCGCCGACAACTGCTGTGGCTATAGTGACCCAGAGCAAACGTATGTCTGCCCAGTAAAATGTAAAGACGACGAAGAAGAGTGTCAACACCCACCACATCCATTGTTCCAATACCATTATTTATTGTCCTCTGTTTCCACTGATGCGTATCATCATTACATTTGTCAGACGCGCATTGAAAATACATTTTAAAGCAAGTTATGTCTGGAGTGCATCTGTAGCATAATCTTTGAGCCTGACCGGAATCCTTTTGGCACCCCAACTACCCGGCGAGGATTCAAAAACACCGGCGCATTGCGTCCCGCAATACTCGCAGCATCCATTATTGTTTAAATGCCACTCGCTCAATACATACCAGTCGCGGCCGATCACGCGCCTGCCACAATGATGGCAATAAGTGCTTTCTCCCTCCAGATCATGGACATTACCGGTGTAAGCATAGTGGACACCATTTTTAACCGCAATTTGGCGCGCTCGGATCAGTGTTTCAAACGGCGTAGATGGTTTATCCATCATCTTCCAGTCCGGATGAAAGGCGGTAAAATGCATGGGTACATCCGGCCCCAAATGTTCAACAACCCACTGGGTCATTTCCTCCAGTTCCTGTTCTGAATCATTTTCACCGGGTATCAGTAATGTGGTCAATTCAAGCCATACATCAGTATGCTGTTTAATATAGATCAGGGTCTCCAGCACCGCTTGCAAATGACTACCGGTAATTTTTTTATAAAACCGCTCAGTAAATGCCTTCAGATCAACATTGGCAGCATCCATAAACTGGTAAAATTCTGCGCGGGGTTCCGGGCGGACATAGCCGGCAGTCACAGCGATGGTCCTGATGTCTTTTTCACGGCAGGCCCTGGCTACGTCAATAGCATATTCGTGGAAAATCACCGGGTCATTATAGGTAAAGGCAACACTCATGCAGTTCAGTTCCTGTGCCGCGCGGGCGATCGTCTCTGGAGTAGCCTCATCGGCCAGGGTATCAAATTCTCGGGATTTACTGATGTCCCAGTTTTGGCAAAACTTGCAGGCAAGATTGCAGCCCGCTGTCCCAAA
>QIGV01000054.1 GCA_003230085.1 Gammaproteobacteria bacterium | reverse complement strand
ATGGGTTCTTTTTTATGAGCCTCGTCCTGATCCTGAGGTAAATCAGTTTTGTCGGAAGTATCAAATTTGCCATCCCAATGGGGATCAATACGCAGGATACGCTTGGCCAGTGGTGGGTGCGTGGCGGACAATGATTGCATGAAACCGGAAATACCCTGGGCAAAAAAGGCATGACTGACTTCGGGCGCACCAGGATTTTTTACTGCTGAACCAAATTCGAGACCGCCGATTCTTTTTAATGCGCCCGCAATCCCGTCCGGGTTACGGGTAAACTGAACCGCTGAGGCATCCGCCAGGTATTCTCGTTGCCGACTCACTGCGGCCTTAATCATGCCGCCGAAAAAAGTACCGGCAAAACCGATGACCATCAGCCCAATAGCCAGCGCCAGTATGCCGCCCCCGCCTTTATTGCTACTCCGTCCGTGCCTTGAAAAAGAAGCGGAATACAACATATAGTAGCCAATAATGCCAAAAACCAGGATACCATTCAGGATGCCCATTAAGCGGATATTGAGCCGCATATCGCCATTAAATATATGGCTGAACTCATGGGCAATGACACCTTGCAGTTGATCACGACTTAAATGATCGATCGTCCCCTGGGTAACACCGATGACGGCATCGACTGGTGAGAAGCCAGCTGCAAAGGCATTAATACCCTGTTCATCCATCATCAGATAAACAGGCGGTGCTGGTGTGCCTGAAGCGATGGCCATTTCTTCCACTACGTTCAGCAGTTTGCGCTGATTCAAATTCTCGGTATTCTGCGGGATTAATGTCCCGCCTAGTGCTTCGGCAACTACTTTTCCACCCGCCGATAAGGCCATGATCTTGTAGAGACTGCCCACCAATAGCACAGCAGCGACACCTGCACTAACTGCGGCAAATGTCTGCCAATCCATTTGCTGGAGTAATGTCCCACTATTTTGCAGTTGTTCTCTATTGAGATAACCGAATACCGCCATAACCAACAAATTGGTAACGATGATTAAAGAGACTACTGCCAGAATAAACAGACAGATAAGCAGGAGCGTTTTTTTACGTACACGGTCTTGTGACTCAAAGAAATTCATTTGAAATGTTAACGCTCTTAGTAGTGACTAGAATGAGACTTTCGGTGCGGCTTGAATCGCGGCGCTGTCTTCAAATTCCAGCAAAGTCGCGTCCTGCGCATGGCCAAATCGCTCCGCAAAGAATACAGGAGGGAATGTCTGCTTATAAGTATTATAGGCCATCACTTGGTCGTTAAAGCCCTGCCGGGCGAAAGAGACTTTATTTTCGGTAGAGATCAGTTCTTCACTTAACTGCATCATGTTCTGATTGGCTTTGAGATCCGGATAGGCCTCCATCACCATATTAAAATTCATCAGGGCGCCAGCCAGTTTACCTTCGGCGCCGCTCAGGCCCTTTATCGCATCGGCATTACCTGGGTCGGCCGCTGCGTTTGACAGCATGCTTTGCGCTGAATTTCGTGCTTCAACCACTGCCTCCAGGGTTTCACGCTCGTGCTTGATATAACCCTTTGCCGTTTCGATAAGGTTTGGTATCAGGTCGTAACGCCGCTTTAACTGTACCTCGATCTGTGCAAATCCATTTTGATAGCGATTCTTCAGTGTGACCAGTTTATTAAATATCGCGATCACATAAAAAATGATCAGTGCAATTACAACCAAAATAACAATTAAAGTGGTGTCCATGTTTCTAGTCCTTTTCCAACCTATTGAATTAACGTTAAATATAGACGTTATTCTACACCTTAAGTATGGGAAGTAAATGAATGCTCAAGTCTTAGGGATGGATCAATGGTATTGTCGACTAAACGCGATAAATACGACCTGGTTTTGGCATAATGGCTGAATATTATGGCTGTATTGTTGATGCAACATTATTGTTTAACACTGCTGGTGTAAATATATGGCATATCAGTTAGAAGAATTATTCTGGTTTGGCGCGATAGTACTTGGGCTGTTGTATTGGTGGAGTGCTAAAGGCGTTAAGGAGATTGCGGTAAATGTAATCAAGTTGCATTGTAAAAAGATGGATGTGCAATTATTAGACGAAAGTGTTGTTCTGCGTAGATACTGGTTTAAGCGAAATGTTGTGGGGAAGTTACAGGTTTGGAGATCGTTTCATTTTGAATTTACATCTACTGGTGTTGATCGTTTTTCTGGCAGGGTTATTTTCCTGGGCAAGAAGGTTCTTGACCTCCAACTAGAGCCGCATCGGATATAGAGGCTCATATATATTATCACTGCTGTCCCGTTAACTCCCTCTCCCCCAGGGAGAGGGCTGGGGTGAGGGGATCATGATAGGTAACTCATTGTTTAATTTATCCCCTCATCCTTGCCTTCTCCCTAAGGGAGAAGGGATTGTTTCAATAGCAGAATTTCGTGTTCATGTCTTCAATACCCTTGAACAAGCTGGTTGCTTAGATATCCAGAGGGTTATCATGCGTCACAATTATGTTAACGGGACAGCATTGATATATTATATGCCTAGACTAGGCATATGATGAATGAGCTGGTAGTGAGTAAGGTTCAATGTCCCTATTGCGGGGAACAAATAGAAGTACTGATAGATTGCTCAGTTTCGCATCAATGTTATATTGAAGATTGTCCGGTTTGCTGTCGGCCGATTAATTTTGATATGTCATTGGATCAAGATAATGCGTTAAGCATTATTGTGTCACACGAAAACGAGTAAATATGAACCAAAGAATAATTTAAATTACTACTGTCCCATAAACTCCTTCTCCCTCAGGGACTCTTTTCAGTACCCCCTTGAGGGGTACTGAAAAGAGTCCCTGAGGGAGAAGGAATTACTCCAAATAAGGCATGGTCCGATTTCATGTCTTCAATTTTGTTTATGGGGCAGCAGTGAACTGAAATATTAATGTTAAGGAAGGTCAGATTATTTCCTCGTGCGTCGTTTAATGACCGAAACTACCGGCTATACTAGTATAAATAACTTCCTCACAGTTTTTGCAGGTCAGCTCAACCAATATATTCCCTGTGGAGTTGCGATTGCTCAATAATCACTTAGTAAAAACAGTTATTTTTACCGGGCTTGCATTAATTGCATTTGCTGCTAACTCAGTGCTATGCCGATTAGCATTGGGAGAAGAGGCCATTGATGCATCAAGTTTTACCGTTATACGGTTACTATCTGGTGCCACTGTTCTTCTAATCATCATTAGCATCAAACGCAATCAAGCTGGTAACCCCACGAAAGGGAGTTGGCCTGCCAGTTTAATGCTGTTTCTTTACGCCATTACATTTTCTTTCGCATATATCACGCTAGACACGGGAACTGGGGCACTCATACTATTTGGCTCTGTCCAGATAACAATGATACTACTCTCTCTTGTTTCAGGTGCTCGACTACATATCACTGAATGGGTAGGGATAGCAGCCGCTTTTACAGGCTTTGTTTATCTGGTTCTACCAGGAGTGACTGCACCATCTACTATTGGTTTTATACTGATGACCATTGCTGGAATTGCATGGGGCATCTATACCCTGATGGGGCGTGGTTCGAAATACCCGCTTATGGATACTGCCTATAATTTTTTAAGGACCATGCCGCTTGTTATATTATTGGGGGTTTTTACTATTGATGTGGCGCATTATTCATTCGAGGGTATTATGTTCGCAGTAATATCAGGTGGTATTGCATCAGGGATTGGCTATACAATCTGGTATATTGCGCTGGGTGGACTTTCCGCCACGCAAGCTGCAGTGGTTCAACTGTTAGTACCTGTCATTGCAGCTTTTGGAGGGGTCATATTTGTGTCCGAGGACGTCGATATCCGTCTGATAATTTCGGCCGTTATGATACTCGGTGGTGTTTTAACGGTCGTTTTAGGTCGGTATTATTTTGTCCAGTTGCGGTTAGGTGAGAAAATATAACAGTATGATAAATTTTGGTAAATTTAATGGCTAAGTCAACGAAAGCAGCTTTGTTATCAGCTCTTATATTTCCTGGTGCTGGGCATTTCATGCTAAAAAGATATGTTTCCAGTGCTGTCCTGGCTGGCGCCGCATTGAGTGGCCTTTATTATTTGGTCTCTGAGACAGTAGAGCGGGCGATGCAAATATCCGAAAAATTACAAAGTGGTGAAATTCAAATAGATGTCGCAGAAATTACAGCATTAGTATCAAAGCAATCAACAGGTGCTGACGCTCATACACTCAATATTGCTACGGCAGTTTTAATCATATCCTGGCTGATTGGTATTGTTGACTCTTATAGAGTGGGCCAACAACAAGACAAAGAAATCGCTAACAAATAAGCAGTCTTTACGCCTTGAAGTGCAAGGCCGCCTCTCCAAAGTAGCCCCCGAAGGTCATTGCGATGATGACGATATAAAGTACAGCCACAAGGATCATCACAGGTCTTTTGAGGGGGTGTCGCTCCGGGCCACGGTCCAGCAAGGGAATGAGCAGTAGAATCAGACCAATCACCGCGCCTGCGTATATTGCGCCACTCACATCACCGACCTTATTTTCCACATAATACATCCACAGAAATTCCCACCATGGTTTGACGCCACTCTCACCAGGCATCGGGTCGGGTCCCAGCGGGGGCGAGAAGAACAGGGCAAGAACGGAGACGGTGGCGAAAAAACCGAGCCCCAATTTTGTCAAAAGTTTTAGATGGCCACCAAACGTCGCACCAGCCTCGCCGCGGTTCTGTTCTGCTTCAGGCGTCCATGGCTCAGGAGATATCTTGAGTGCCTTGACAAGATAAATATGTACTGCCAACGCCATGATGATAAACAATGGCAGGGCAGAGGTGTGGAGAGAAAACACCCGAGTGATCATCTGCGTATTCTCAGTGAATTCCTCAGCAAAAAAATCCGCTGGAGAGCCAAGAAAGGTGCCAATAGCAATGAAGTGCTCCATAGCCTCATAGCCTTCCTGATCCCATTTAAGGATAGTCCCGGTCATGACCATGATGGTCATAAGCAGAAACAGTGACAGCCCGAAGTAATAGGTGAATTCTCTGGGTCGTTTGTAGGCGGCGGTAAATATTACCCGGGTGATGTGCAGTAACAATATTGCAAAGCCCAGTTGTGCGCTCCAGTGATGGATACCACGGATGAACCAGCCTAGATAAGGTTCATTCATGATGTAATCAATGCTTTGATGAGCCGTTTCAAAAGTGGGGTCGTAATACTGAGCGAGTAACATACCGCTGAATACCAGAATCAGAAAAGCGAAGAATGTTGTGCCGCCCAGGGTATAGGCGACGGTGTTGGCCTGTCTGGGTATAGGATAGAGAAAGGCGCTTACTTTAAAGCGCTCTTCCCAGAATGATAATTTTTTACCATCCGGTTCATGTTGATCGGACCTGGTTTTCATTGCACCTTGCCCTTCTTGAAGAATATAAGCGAGGCAATAAATGCGAAGACAATCAGACCGGTAAATATGAGCGCAACCCAAAAACCAGGACGGGCTGGTGTATTAAGGGCATAGCTCCCTCCCAGGTTGCCGGGCGGATGATGCATTTCGGCCGGGTTATTGATAGTTTTTCCCCCGGAGAAATCAGTGGAGACACCAAGGTCAGTAGCGATATGTGATGCCTTGGCTGGAATTAGTTCAGCAGTATTTGTCTGGGCTGCCTCAGGCTGTTTGTCGGTCTCAACTCCCTGAACAGGGGAAAGCGGGACTATGCACAGGATGGCTATCATCAGTACTGCTCCTGTGAATATCCTCCGGGGCAATTCACTTATCTCCTTGATTAGTTAATTAACAGTGACCCACTACTCATCCTGATTGTCATCGGGGCCGTATTGCTGTTAGAGCCATATTATCGCATTGGCCGGTCTCATTCAATGCGACGTATCTGCTGTGGCATAGGTGCAGTCATAGTACCTCAGAAATTATTTATTGCGTGGATTAGTTCGGTTCGCGATCAAAATAAGGCGCTAGCATAGGATAACTAATTGGCGTGATCGGACATATATATTTTTCTACAGGAAAACTAATATTACACCAGACCAAATGATTTCATGGAAATAAGAGGCGGATCAATTGGAATCAGTTATGGATAAAAATGTTAGAAAAATTGACACACCCAGAACTATGGATGACGAAATCTGTTGGCAGGAGATTGGCGATAACCCTGTAAAACTCGCATATTTGAAAGAAATAGAGCGGCTATGGAAAGAATCAAATGGTGTTGATGTTGGCTGACTGAATCATCTTTAGAAGGAGCAACAATCATGGGTAGATCATGTTTTGATGAGTATAATTCTGAATTAGAATCCGTTGACTTGGCCTTTGCAAATGTGAGATCAGACGAAGCTAATGCGATGGATGAGTTAGATTATAAACGAAGAGATTTCGCGCAGAACCGTAAAGCAATTGAGCTTTACCAGGAGCGTAAACGGCTCAGAAATGACCTTGAGTTCTTTACCTGATCTTCTACTCCAGGCACTAACTATAAACAGTTAAGCAGACTAAGGAGCTCAAGGCGATAATTTCAGGCTAAATGTATAAAACAATTTTACTAACCCGGCTGTTCCCGCCTTACTTTCCCCTCCTAACTGGCAGCCGGGTTTTTTTATTCAGCAACCTGTTTAACAGCCTGTTAGATCTGACATCTTTAGATACTTATCTGGCGTAGTCGGACATATTTATCTAACGACCACTCAACTAATATCAACCCATAAATGCTTGAACTAAAGGAATTGAATCGGAGGTTTGGTTATGTCGTCATTCGATAAAATAGAGGAAGCGTCAGATTTTGAAGAAATGATTAATCTTTCCAGGCAGCTCACAATGTCTCGAAAAATGGATATTGCAAAATTGATGATTGGGAAAATAACGGATATCAATTATCTTAATGAACAGTTTAAATCTGAAGTGCGTCTTCAGATAGAAGATGAAACCATCATTATGGATTATGAATGGCAGGAAAGTCGTAAGCTGATTTCGCCAGGCGATCTTGCCATGATGTATTTATTCAAGTTGTCTGAAGTCGCCAGAGCGACAAGTGATTTATCTGCACTCGTACACATCACGGGCATTATGAGCAAATTATTAGGGATATCTCCGCGAGGCAGCTTTCATACCA
>QIGV01000169.1 GCA_003230085.1 Gammaproteobacteria bacterium | reverse complement strand
GATAAGGGTTCGACACTGCTGACCACCGCGCTTAAAGAGCGGGAGGGTGGGCCTTCAACTGCCCGGCTTAAATATGAAGCGGCTGTTATTGCACAGGAATTACCCGGGGTTCTGGCACGCCTGCTGAGGAGTTCCCGGACCGGGCGCTTTGAAATACCACTGCATCACCACGGGCTACGGGACTTTGAGCAACATATTGATCGCAGTAGCAACCGGGTCTCGTTGGCACTGGTTGCCCTGGGGCTCTATATTGCGTCCTCTCTAGTGGCGCAAAGTGATCTACAGCCTCAGTTTGGCGGTATGCCAATGATCGCGTTGGGTGGTTATGCACTGGCTGTATGGGTGACTTTCCGTCTGCTGCGCGGCATATCACGTTCAGGGCAGGTATAGTTACATTTTCGGTAAATTGTTCATGGAACAACAGTTGTTGCATCATTTTATCACGGGTATATTAATAGTCACAGGAGTAGCATAGATAGTAATCATGAGTCTATGAACTGTCACTGATTGAACAATAGATTCAAAATTTAGGGAGAATGCCATGACTAATCAACTTTATAATATCGATGAGATTATTAAAGCACTTAAACAGCAGGGTGATGAAATCAAGCTCCAGCTCCATCTCGCCAAGGCTGAAGTCCGCGATGAATGGCCAATACTGGAAAAGAAGCTGGAGGCCCTCAAGAGCAAGGCAGAGACAATACGCCATGAAGCGGGTGGCGCTTCAGAAGATATTATTGAAGCGACCAAGCTAGTGGCGGATGAAGTTAAGCATGGCTTCGAACGTTTACGAAAGTTGTTGTGAATTTCTCGTTTGCTTGCGGCGGGTAGTTTATTTATTTAACAAGGCATCCTTCGCCTGATTGATTTTGGCAGCCAGGTAAGTTGAGCCACCACGGTCTGGATGCAGTTTTTGCATTAAATGGCGGTGGGCTTCCTTGATTCCATCCTTGCTGGCATCAGGGGCCAGCCCCAGTATCTTGCAAGCCTCTTCACGAGACATGGTACCGCTCACAGGGGAGCCGTGGGAATCGGATGCTGTTGCCCCCGCCTTTTCATGCCAGTCCTGGCCATAGATATTATCGAGATAGGCCTGCACGAGTCGGGCAGATTCCGCATCTTGAGTTTGGCATTCACGCCATAATTCCAGTAGTTCATTTTGAGACATTTCAGACAGCTGGCGTCCCTTGCTCTGCCCTTCCAGGACAAGACCTTCGATTTCTCCAGTGTCATGATTGAGTGTCATGCGCACGAAACGTGTCTCAACCTGAGATGCTTTGCCAGGCGAAGGCCCGGTCTGGGTTGCGTTGGCTGACCTGTTACGTCCCAGGAACTGACTCAATATGGGTAAATAGCGCAGGTAGGGTAGCAGACGTCTGGCTAGTGGCAGTAGCGAAGCAAACAGGGCAAAAATCCAGTGCAGGCGTCCTGTGGCGGCCAGGAATAACACCAGCGCGATAGCCAATGTCCATATTGATCGCTTCAGATATAACTTTACCGATTGTGGTGATGCACGCTGGAACCAGCGCATCAGGAAAAATAAGAAAATAATGACAGCGATTGCAAGTAAAAAACGAAAATACAAGCTGGCTATCCCTTCTTTATCTGGCTGGAGAGTTGCTGCAGTGTATCACCTTTGCGTTGACTATAGGCTTCCAACGCCTGGTGCCCACCGGAAGCATATACGGCCACAGCACCGAGAAGGTCGCGCAGTTGCTGAGCGCTTCGGCTGTCAAAAGAAGAGTAGGCGCCCTTGCTGAGCCGGGCGATTTCCATAAAGGCATGTCTTGCCATTTGATTGGTGCCTTCCTGGAACAGGAAAACAGGGATGCCTGATAGTCCCAGTTCTCCAGCGGGTATGGTCAAGCGATTAACGTCCTCTTCCATGCAGTCACCCACGTACACGAGGGCATTGACTCTGTTCAGTTTGTTTTCCTGAAGGGTGTGTTGCAGCACTTTTTCGATCTGGGTATGCCCCCCCGCACATGAGACGGATGACATTACACTGAGCAGGTCTCTTGATTGTGTCATCCATGGAAAGGCATGAAACTCATTGAAACCGCGAAAGTAACATAGCTGAATTGCAAGTCCGCCCAGGCCGGCTGTTTCTGTAAACATATCTCCCTGGATATGACTGGCATGGTCCCAGCTTGGCTGGCGGCTGGCGGTTGCATCCATAGCGAAGATCAAGCGACCAGGTGATTCAGCCCTTCTGACAGCAGGGGTGGCCGATACCTTTTCAAGAAAGGCGTCTATCTCTGTCCTGGTGGATTTACTGAAAGGCAGTTTTTCGTTGTTTGACATACCGGTGTTGCATTCCGAAAATGGCAGTGGAATGAAAGGCACCAGTATGCAGGAGATCCAGCCCGTTTGGGAGCGATCTTACCCTTCAATCGCTCACAGGTGAGCTGCGCCATCGCCTACACGAAATATTTGCTCGTGGCACCTGCTAGTTGTAGCTAGGCTACCCAGTGAATGGTTTTGCAAACATTGAGAGACCAGAGCGTAGATGCTGACATTCGACCGCAGGCGCAGCACGGCGCATAAACACGGTGGGTTGACTCACAGCTTCAGAATAGCTTGATACGTATGAGGTAAGCTCTTCATTCCTTTGTCCTTGATTTCTATCTCTTCGTTATTTTTAACAAATTTTATTTTTTTGCCTGCACTTTTTTCTTTTTCTGTCCTGATCCAGTTGTGATTGCCGGCCACTTGCCTTTGGTCTGGCTAATAGTCTTGGAGGCATGACCCTTGGTATGCAGGTATATCACGATTTCACGATAGCGGTTGCTTTGATAGCTCCATTCGCGGGCGGGGCGGACGACACAGTCACCGCGCACCTCACCACACTCCAGCTCGGTGTCGATTGGTGAATTCAGTGACTTGGTGATTTGTTTTTTAATTTCAGCCAGCTGTTTTTTATCAAGTTTCAGATTTCCTAGCCAGTCTGATGAATTGATGTTGATGGTATCTGCTGATGCTGTGAAAGGCAGCAGTATGGCCATGGATAATACAATGCCGAAAATATTGTGAATTGTCTTTGTTCGGAGCACGAGGTTTCTCCTTTTATTATTTAATTCAAATGATAGTGATACTTTTGTCTATTTTATATATCACTCCATTGGAAAGTAAAGCGAGCTCTAAGGAGTATACTATATATGAAAATCAGGCAGAAAAGAGGCTGAAATGAGCAGAACACGTGGATTCTAACTAAAACAGCATTATTCCCGTAAATTTAGCATGGTAATAATTGTCAATGCCGTAAATGAATCTCTATTCAGGTAGCGTTGCGTTGATGGTGCTATACACCCCAACTGGTCCACAACTGTTGTCTGAATGCGAAATATTAGAAAAAACCCGACTGCAAATTGGGAGGGAATGGGAGGTAAGGACGCAGCCGGGTCTATTTAAAATTGTATGATAATTTCATCAGTTTCTGTTGTTTTGAGGCCTCATATTTGTTCTGTATATTGTGTTTAACTGCAATTACCCAATTCAGCTATTTATATTTAGTGCCATGAGTCGGTGATCAGGAAAAATACTCCAGGTCGTTTCTAAGTCGCTTGCGTTCCTGGTAATTCTCAATCGCTTTACGGCGCTGTACCTCATAACTCGATTTTTGACTCGATTCATCTGTCTCGCCGGTTTCACCTGCCTCCAGCTCTGTTGAGCCCAGATCATCAATTTCAATTTCAGAAAAATACTCATCAAAACATGCTCTACCCATGGTCGTTACTCCTTGTCATGTTGAATGGTAGTGATTGTTAAACGAGCTCTCCTCTATATGACTCAGCTTTTTTACATCAACGCCGAGTGTTTTTTTCCATAACTGTGCTATTTCTTTCCAGTACCTAAGTTTAATAGGGTCACTAGCGATTTCCTGCCAACATTTTTTGTTGGCATTCGGTTCCGGTAATTCAGATTTTATAATATTTAATTGCATGCTTGACTCCAGCATAATCAGCCTATGATTATCATGAAATTCCTGTCACAATCCGGTTACTACTAATGTCACTCTCATCGGGATTCCGGTTAGCTATGGCAAACATTTTCATTGCCGAAACCTTTGTTTATTGCAGTACATTATTGGTAAATAAAGGTGTAAGGTAAATTCCACATTTGGGGTAATTTTATAACGCTGGGAGAATTTTATGGCTCAACATCTAAAACAACTTTCGCTTTTATTCATTTGCGTCATATTTTTAACACTGCCTGTTTATGCAAGCGAGGAAAAAGCTTCGCACGGTGCTACGGTGGGACAAAAGGCAGCGCATCAGGTGTCCAAGAAAAAACATTCTCATCACTTTGTGTCGCACTGGGCACAGACACTTAGTGACGAACAAAAATATGACGTTGATCAACTGCACCTCAAGCTGGAACGCGAACTGGTTGTGCTTAAAGCCCAGGAGGTCTTGAAGGAAAAAGAATTGAATGTATTGACGGCCAGCGGTACAGCCAAACAGGCTAAAATCTATGCCAATATTGATGGGTTGATGGAAGTTAAAAAACTGATCATGCGGTCTCGCCATGACCACTTGGTAGAAATGCGTGACATATTGACGCCTGAGCAGCGCATTTCCTATGACATGAGTATTCTAGGACGAAGTGGCGTGAAATAATCTAGCAGGGTTGGCTGTTCATTACTGATGAGCCACTTCCCTGAGAATGGGGAAGGGCTTGCAGCGAGGTTAAGTCCGGGGCGAATATTTCAGTATTTTATGGCGCAAACAGGATGCTTGCCACCAGACCGACGACCGCAAAGACTACTACGGCGATCAATAAAACCCATAACCAGTTGATGTCTTTCATAGCTATATTTCCTCTAGTTTAAAAATTAAATTAATTTAATGATTTCCTGCTCATATCGGTCTGAAGATTAACCAGGCGAGTAACAACAACGCCGCTATCGTTAAAACGATAAGCCTGTGTTTTCTGAGTGCTTGTTCCATTGTCCACCATCTAAAAAAGCGTGAATACTATCAAGATTGTTTGTGGGTGTAAATCATGTCAAATTGCTGCCGACTGACTAATCATTTAACATATTGATTTAATAGGTCTTATCGAGTGAAAACCGGGGTCAGGCTTCAGTTTCTTGTGTGTTACACACGAGAAACTGAAGTCTGACCCCGCTTTTCTGACCCCGGTTTTCACTCTGGCGTTCACCATAAAAAGGAGAGCGCTATAACGAGTGTATCAGAATCAAAGCCGGTTGATTCTTGCGTGCGAGTGCCTATATAGGCAACTTTAACGCCTGAAGAACGATTTATCGGATAAGCAAGGCTAAATGCCCAGCCAATATCCTGCTTGGTATCGTCCTTGTCGACGCCATTGATCGTGGTTTCCCCGCCATAGTCGTAGGCAATGCTCGTGCCTGCCCAGAATCCCGGCCTGAATGTATGAATGAGGTGAGCGTGCACGATATACAATGGTTTCTGCTCAAGTGTATTCCCATTAAAGAATTCATCATTGTCTGTATAGAACGCTACTTCACTAGTGACTTCTGTTGTCCACTTTCCTCGAGTATGCATGACGCCAAGTTGTGGTCGGAACGCAAAGCGGTTTTGACCAAGATTAATCAGCCGATCTTTCATGTTTTCGCCTGTGGGTAGGCGCACCGCCAAGGCCATCCCGACGATCGTTTCAATCTTCACTTGTGATCGATAAGCAACAAAGTCCTTACCACTTAAAGGTGGCGCGCCGTACAGGTTTACTGCAAAACGAACGAAGGAGTCAGACCAGCCTTCCCTTGAGGTCGAGGCGGGAACACCACCCAATAAGCCTGTCCATTCCCCTCTTTGGTAGGCTTGTGTCAGGTCAATGCGTGCCGATTTTTCAAACAACTTGAAAGTACGGATATATTTTCCAAGCCAGGTGTCTAGCTCCATTTTCACATCTTCCAGTAATAGGGCGGGATCGATAAAAATATCGGCTTCGGTATAGGCATAACCAACACCGCCAAAATTGGTTCCCTCAGGAAGATGGCTCCACTTTCGAGGCTCTGGTTCCAGGGCAAAGCAAGGCAGCACCAGCCCGAAATAGAGTAAGAAAAATAGTGATTTCCTTAATAATAGATATGAATAACTCATGCATTAAATTTTTAATTAAGTTTTAAACCTCGTAGATTACATAGCGGATGCCGTGTTATGTGATATCAAGTCAACTGACCCTTTGACGCGGGGGAACACTCGCGCGAAACAATGCTAAAAAGTCCTGATTAGTGCCGTGCTGGCCTGATTGTTTAACGTTTTTCCTGTAACTTATTGATATTATTGGTGCTCCCTAGGGGACTCGAACCCCTGTTCCCGCCGTGAGAGTGCAATACAATAGTCTATAGCCGTTTTTTATTGTCCATTATTATCTATCATAACTATCTGTATTCGCTTGTAATATCCCACTTCCTATCTACTGTTGTCCATGTCGGTATATTGCGGTATTATAAAAAAAGTACCGTATATGTACCGTACGGATTAAGTAGCGCCCTGCTAAGGATGCAACCAAAACAGGGCGCATAACCAAGTCAATAATGAGGTATTGAGCATGGCTAAAGACAATCCTACCAGAATCGATACCCAAACGGGGCGGGGCAAACTCACCCCCAGACGCGAACCTTATTGGCACAAGCTGGCAACCCGGCAGCACCTTGGATTCAGAAAGCTTGCCGATGGATCAGGCCGATGGATAGCCCGATACACCACCACTGACCGTAAATACGAATATCAGGCCCTGGGTGATGAACTGGACTTTGATACGGCGTCTGAGACAGCCCGCAAGCATTTTAAGAAGATGGGAAGCGGCACCGATACCCGCTACACCCTTCAACAGGCCATTGATGATTACCGCGATCACTTAGAGGTTGAAAAGACCGGCAGGACGGCACGAGAGACGCACCAGCGACTTATCAAGCACACCGCTGACTCATTGCTCAGGGTGGAAGTTTCAGCCCTGACAACGGCGCAGCTTAAACGGTGGCGTGACAAGATGGTGAAAAAATCCGATGACGCCGAGGCAGTTAGGAAGTCGAAGGATTCAGCCAATAGGGTATTGGCGATGCTCAAGGCTGCATTAAATCTTAGTTTCAAGTCTGGAATTATCAATGATGACACTGCATGGCGACGGCTACAGGGTTTTAAGGCTGTCACCGGGGCGCGTGTCTTATTTCTGACTGACAAGCAGGTTGCCAGCCTATTAGAAAAGACACAGGGCGCAATCCATAACCTGATAAAAGCCGGAATAGTGACCGGGGCGCGTTATGGTGAACTGGCCACCGCCCGTGTAAAAGACTTTCATGCCGACAATGGCACCTTGCGCTTGTCAGGTAAGACCGGGGCGCGTACCGCCTATCTATCCAATGATGCGGTGGCATT
>QIGV01000166.1 GCA_003230085.1 Gammaproteobacteria bacterium | reverse complement strand
GAGTCCGCCTATCGGGATATGTGGCAACACTATCTCGCAAGCACCAATTCAAAATAATACGATACAAAATAAATCTAATCACGACGCAGTCAAGAATTGATAGACTATAAAATACTTAATCAGACATTGGCAATGTTCATTCTAAATTAAATAGATCTATAGCATATTTAGCTGGCTTATTTTTAAATGCCAGCGCACCAATTTCTAAATCTCCAACGACCAAAAATATCTCTTGAAAACCACATTCATCTAAAATATTTTTTAATGATTTTGGTGTAAAGCCGGTTTTATGTGCATAAAAATCATTTCCACTACTTTCTATCTCGACACCATAGCCATAAATTATATCTCTTGCAGAAATTGGACCAGCCGGAGATTGATAGAGAACGTCATCTATGTCCTTATTATTCTGAATAACAACTCTCATTAAGGCATCAAGATCCGGCACACGAATATACGCAAAGCCATCTCCCTTAAGCAAATGAAGAAATCCCGCAAGTACTTTATGCACGTCATGCTGGTAATAATGCTCGATATTATGTGAGCAATAAATTGAATCGTATTCGCCTGCATTGAGGTTTAACAACTCTCTTGCATCGCAAACAATATCTGGATTCCCAACTGGATCAATGTCGAGAAGTATATGCTGCCACCCACTATATTGGTCTGGTATGGGAATATTTTTATTATTCCCTCCAACATTTAATACTTTTCTGATCTGTTGCCCGTCACCTTCTCTGGTTGTCATTCCTTATACCTAAGGTTAAGGGTAAATTAAATTAGTTATAATGCATTTAAAGCCTTTCTGAAACAGCCTCCGAATGCCAACCAGTTATAGCGAGAAAAGAATTAATTCAACCCCCGGCATCAGCCAGTTTTTTCTCCAGGTAATGAATATTGGTACCACCCGCCTGGAAGGCGGCATCAACAATGATGTCGCGGTGCAGGGGTACATTGGTATTGATCCCATCGATGACGAGTTCACTGAGGGCAGTGCGCATGCGCGCCAATGCAGAATGGCGACTCTCACCATGAGCAATTATTTTTCCGATCATGGAATCATAATAAGGTGGAACGTTATAGCCATTATAAATGTGAGAGTCGACTCGAATACCGGGACCACCCGGCGGATGATACTGGGTAATCAGGCCGGGGGAGGGGGTAAAGTTGACTGGATCCTCGGCATTGATGCGGCATTCAATGGCATGACCGTTGATTACCAGATCATCTTGCTGATAGCTTAATGGCTCGCCAGCAGCAATGCGAATCTGTTCCCTGACGATATCAATGCCAGTAATTTTTTCCGTTATCGTATGCTCTACTTGCAGACGGGTATTCATCTCTATGAAGTAGAACTCACCGTCCTGATAAAGAAATTCAAAGGTGCCCGCTCCGAGATAACCAATTTCACGACAGGCTTGCGCACACAATCCCCCCATACTTGCCCGTGTTTCATCAGAAATGCCCGGCGCCGGCGCTTCCTCTATCACTTTCTGGTGGCGCCGCTGCATGGAACAATCCCGTTCAAACAAATGGATGGCATTACCATGACTATCCGCCAACACTTGAAACTCAATGTGGCGCGGATTCTCCAGAAATTTTTCCAGGTAGACGGTACCATTTCCAAAGGCGCTTTCCGCCTCGGCACGTGTCATGGCAATGGCGTTACCCAACGCGGCGTCGCTGTATACAACCCGCATGCCACGCCCACCGCCACCACCGGCCGCCTTGATGATGACGGGAAACCCGATTTTTCGCGCCAACTCAAGGTTCTTCCCCGGATCATCGCTCAAGGGACCATCCGAGCCGGGTATGGTTGGAATACCATATTTAATCATGGTTTCTATTGCTGATATTTTATCACCCATCAGGCGGATCGTTTCAGGACGCGGACCGATAAAAACGAAACCGCTCTGTTCAACACGGTCAGCAAAATCTGCATTTTCAGCCAGGAACCCATAACCTGGATGTATTGCCACAGCGTCGGTCACTTCTGCTGCACTAATGATGGCGGGAATATTGAGATAGCTCTCGGTCGACTGCGGTGGACCGATACAGACTGATTCGTCGGCCAGACGCACATGGATGAGATCCCTGTCAGCCGATGAATGTACCGCAATGGTCTTGATACCCATTTCATTACAGCAACGCAGGATCCGTAAGCCGATCTCCCCACGGTTGGCGATAACGATTTTTTCAAACATCGTGCTTATTCGATGATGAACAGCGGCTCGCCATATTCTATCGGCTGGCCGTTTTCCACCAATATGGCTGCAATCACACCGGACTTATCAGACTCGATCTGATTCAGCATTTTCATGGCTTCGATAATACACAGGGTATCCCCGACAGTTACCGCCTGACCGACCTCCACGAACGGCTGCGCTCCCGGGGCAGGCGCGCGGTAAAAACTACCAACCATCGGTGATGTAACCGTATGCCCGCGGGGTGTGGCCGCCTCAGCCTCGGCAGGAGTTTCCTCCTGGGCTACGGGTATGGGTGCTGATACACCGGTCGGCGCCGCAAGATAAACAGGTGGAGCAGCCTGAGCCGCCGTTTGCGAAGCCCGGCTGATACGTACGGATTCTTCACCCTCATGGATTTCTATTTCAGCCAGATCAGACTCTTCCAGCAACTCGATAAGCTTTTTAATTTTTCTGATATCCATATGCTGATCTATTCTAATTGATTCAAAATGTCTATACGCCGATCAGGGATTGACATGGCGTATTGCCGCTTGCAGCGCTAGTTCATATCCGAGCGCGCCGACACCGCTGATCACGCCCACTGCAATATCAGAGAAATAGGATTGTTGTCGAAATTGCTCCCGTGCATGAATGTTCGATAAATGAATTTCGATAAACGGAATGGCCACCGCGCTCAAGGCATCCCGTATTGCGATGCTGGTATGGGTAAAGGCGGCGGGATTAATAACAATAAAATCAATGTCTTGATCCTTAGCCGTATGGACGCGTTCGACTAACTCATGCTCAGCATTACTCTGAAAGGTGCTTAATTCATTCCCGGACTGGGTAGCGAGGTCTTTCAGGCGCTTATTTATCTCGTCCAGCGAGCTGGCGCCATAATGCTGGGGCTCTCTGTCCCCCAGCAGGTTCAGATTCGGTCCATTTATCACCAGGATTTTAGCCAAACTAACCTCTTGTAAAATAATAGATTAAGGCGAACCTAAGCTCATTCGCCGTAATTTATCACTTAATTGCGAGGTTTGTCCAGTTTATGGAAATTATCAGCTCGTTCGCTGCAGATAGGGGCCAGTTGAGGGGATCAAAGCTATTCGGCAGGATGTGCTACGTTGCCAGGATTACAACTGTTGGCGGATCAAATTTTCAGCAAACTCCTCCGTCATTTCTCCATATTGAAGATGGGCGATCAGACCGTTGCGATCCACAAACACGGTGTAGGGCAAAATACCAAAGGCGTTACCATAGGCCTTTGCTATGTCAATGCCGTCATCCTCACCGATCAGCATAGGATAATTCATCTCCAGGTCCAGATCTTCCAGAAAGCCCTGAACGGCTTCGCGGCCATCCAATGCAATGCCGATAAACTGCAATCCTTGAGGGCCATATTTTTCCTGTAAGGATACAAAAGACGGCATTTCACGCCGGCATGGCTTGCACCATGACGCCCAGAAATTGAGCACCATGACGCCCCCATCCCATTCACTAACCTTTCGGGGAAATCCATCAATATCATGAAGAGAAAATTCGGGGCGTTGCTGGCCGATCAGGGTTGGCGCCTCTTCCCGATTCGTGGCGCGATCTGCTATTAGCTGCTTCTTGTAAGTTTCATTAAAGATGGCCGCAGCGATGCCAATGATGACCACGACCACCAGGATCACTGTCATGCGCACCTGTGCCCTGCCCAGGGGTACACGTGTCATTGCAATTTAAATCATCTCGGCCAGTGCTGTTCGGGCATGCCCATCAAATGCCTCAGGATCCAGAAACCCAACCAGGCGGAATTGCTTTAGCTCATTACCATTGTGGTCAAAAAACAGGATAGCTGGCGGTCCGAACAGACCATATTCCTTCAACAAGGCCTGGTCTATAGAATCGTTATCCGTGACATCGGCCTGCAACAACACCATCTTGCCCAAAGACTCTCTCACTTTAGGATCACTGAAGGTCCGTTTTTCCATAATTTTACAATCAATACACCAGTCCGCATAAAAATCCACCATCACGGGTTGATTCCTGTCGGCGGCTGCCATGACTGCGCGCCTGATCCCATCCAGCCCTTTTACCTTCTTAAACATCGGCACCTGTCTGCTTTCAGCGCCAACGCCTGGTGCAGAAACACTGGAAAAACGAATGCCTTGTAGTGGCTGCAATACGTCCTGGCTACCCCCGGCCGCGCCTACTATTAATACCACACCGTAAACCGTCATGACCAGGCCTGTGCCTTTCCACAAACGGTGCCACCTGGAAACCCCCTGATCCATACGATCGAAGGCCCCCATGTAGACCGCGATGATAATCAGCAAAACTGCCCATAGCAACAGGGTAACCTGGGCAGGAATGATGCGTTCCAGCAGCCAGATCGCAACACCCAGCAACATAATACCAAATATACTCTTTATGGTGTCCATCCAGGGTCCAACCTTGGGGAGAATTTTGCCTGCTGACGTCCCAAAAATTATCAATGGTACGCCCATCCCCATGCTGAGAGTAAACAGGGACAGGCCACCTAGCCAGGCATCACCACTCATCCCGATATAAATCAGGATACCTGCCAAGGGGGCAGCCACGCAGGGCCCGACGATAAGTGCCGAAAGAAACCCCATCACGCCGGCGCCGATATAGGTACCACCGGACTGCTTCTGACTAATCGTCGCCAGCCTGGATTGCAGTGCGGCCGGCATCTGCATTTGATATAGCCCGAACATGGATAATGCCAGCAGAACAAACAGCGCGCTAAAACTACCCAGCACCCAGGGGTTCTGAAACATGATCTGCAGGTTGCTGCCAAACATCGCTGCAGTCACCCCCGCTGCGGTATACGTCACTGCCATTGCCAAAACATACGAAGTGGAGAGCAAAAAGGCCCGGCGTGTTGAAACCTGACTCCCCTGCCCGATAATGATACTGGACAAAATAGGCAGCATCGGTAACACACAAGGCGTAAAGGCCAGCAGTAATCCGAAACCAAAAAACCCGAGTAGACTCAACCATAGGCTATCCGCCGAGAGAGACTGTGCAATACGATCCTGTTCCGGAACTCGCAGGGGATGGGAAGGCCCTGCAGTACCACTAACAGTCATTGCGCCACCTATGGCAGCAGGAATAACCAGGTCGATGGATTGTTTCATCGGCGGGTAACAAAACCCCTGGTCAGCACAACCCTGGTAGCGCACCTCAAGCACAACAGGTAAACGCCTACCTGTGCCCGATTGACGCTGCAGGGGCAGGATCACTTCCACCTCATGGTAGTACACTTCCATGCGGCCAAAATATTCATCTTCCTTGAATTTCCCAGCCGGGAAGTCGGGCTGGCCGACTGTCAGCAGCGCATCATCCTTAAATTTGAAGGAAAACTTGTCCTGATAAAGATAATAGCCATCGGCAATTTGCCAACGCGCCACAACGGTATTGGCATCTCGAATATCAGCCGTAAAAATAAAGGCCTTATCCGGTGTTAAGAAAGTTTTGGCGCTGGAAAAACCCGGGGCTTTCTTGATGCCTGACTTGATGCCGGGCAGATCACTGAACAAGCTGCCGGTATTCTCTTTCGCATCAAGCGCATGAACCGGGCTTACCATTAACAGGCTAACGCTGATCAAAAAGAGCAGCGGTATAATTCGCCCCACAACTCCTCTATTGATATTAATGCCGGTTATCCTCATTTTCATTATTCACCATTAAATTTGTAGCCGGCCAAGTCTACTGGCAGGAAAGCATTCTTTTTGATTGAAATCCAATCTTCTTTTAACGTATTTTCCAGCGAAATAGTATCTACTTGGTCACAAAAATGTGATGTTACTTACAATTCGAATCCGTAGTTTCAAGTGTGCCATCTATCCAACCCAGATAGGTCGCCAGCCCGGTTTCCAATGGCAGCGCTATAATTTCCGGGACTTCATAGGGATGCAGGGCCAGGATCATCTCTTCCAGGGCGCTGTAGCAATCTCTGTGGGTTTTGATCAATAACAGACATTCCTCGCTCGTTTCCAGCCTTCCTTCCCAACGGTAAATGGAGCGTACCCCGCTGACAATATTGACACATGCCGCGACATTCTTTTCTACCAGCGCCGTAGCGATCTCAGAGGCAATAGTCGCATCGGGGCAAGTGTTGAATACCATGTAATATTCCTTTGCCATGACATGAAAATACACCATCTATCAAAAAGGGGCAAAGATGGTATGATGGTCCCACCAGACACCATAATCCACGGCTATCCCGACAAGCTATGAACCCGTTCCGCATCCTCCTGATATTATTTCTCGTTGTGCCACTGCTAGAGATTTACCTGCTTATCCAGGTAGGCGGCTTAATCGGTGCCATGCCAACAGTCTTCCTGGTTGTTTTTACGGCTGTTCTGGGCGCTTTCTTAATAAGGCACCAAGGGTTATCAACCATGCAGCGGGTTCAGGCCACCCTGTCACAGGGTGAAATCCCGGCCGTTGAAATGCTTGAAGGACTCTTTTTGCTGATTAGTGGTGCGCTGTTGCTGACTCCAGGGTTTTTCACCGACACCCTGGGATTCTTATGCCTCGTCCCCGCCTTCCGGCGTTACATCATCCTGAAATTCCTGGAACGCAGCGTCATCGTTACTCCCCCTTCCACACCTTCTTCACATGAAGACCACCATAGAACGCGCACCATTGAAGGTGAATACTGGCGGGATAAGGACAACTCTGACTAAGGCAGCCTATTCCACAACAGGCTGCCATAATAATGTTTCTATACCGCACTTCAGCCTGGCTCAGTCATCCTGGCCAATGGGCAGGGCTGTCATAATCTCACTGATATAGACCCACCCCGCCAGCGCCTGGCCGGTACGCGCATGTTCCCTGATCAAATTGACTGCTTCATCGACCCGCTCATTTTCACACACCAGTTCCAGCTTGATTTCGACAATCACTTTTTCTCCGACTTCTACAGAATAATTCTGCTCCCGGGTATCAAGGGCCTTCAGCATACCCTTGACATCGATGACAGACAGATTCTGAAAACCGGCGTCTTTCAATACCCGAACAACATCAGCAATCCGGTTGCGGTGGATAAAGGCCTTAATTTCTCTCATGACTTACTCTCCTTTCGGGTTTCCATCCATTCATAGATCACGGGCAACAGAATCAGGGTCAACAGTGTTGAGGTGATCAGACCACCTACGACCACGGACGCCAGCGGGCGCTGGGTCTCGGCGCCGACCC
>QIGV01000165.1 GCA_003230085.1 Gammaproteobacteria bacterium | reverse complement strand
GACTTCAGTTTCTTGCTAGCAAGAAACTGAAGTCTGACCCCGGTTTTTTATTAACGTTTGACAATATTAACGCGAAGCGTTACTATTATTCGCATGATCAAAACCTTTCGAGATAGGGATACCGAGAGGATATTCAATAGACAACGAGTGAAACGATTTTCAATATCGATGCAAAAGCTTGCGCAGCGTAAGCTGGACTTAATAGATGGTGCTGATTTGATTGACGATCTCCGGATACCGCCGGGGAATCGCCTGGAAAATCTTTCGGGAAACCGTAAAGGACAGTATAGCATTCGTGTGAATGTCCAATGGCGAATATGTTTCCGTTGGAATTCAGGCCAGGCATCAGATGTTGAAATAGTTGACTACCACTAGGTGGCTAAAATGAGCGATAAAAAATTACCCCCAATTCATCCCGGCGAGATTTTGATGGAAGAGTTCTTGAAGCCGATGGGTATCAGTCAATACCGTCTTGCGAAGGCAATGAGTGTGCCCGCACGCCGAATCAATGAAATAGTTCATGGCAAGAGGTCAATTACTGCTGATACCGCGCTCCGCCTTTCGAGATTTTTTGGCATGTCAGATCGTTTCTGGCTGAATCTGCAGACGAGATACGATCTTGAGTTAGAAAAAGATCGACTAGGTTCTCGGCTTAAGGATGAAGTTGAATTGTATAAAGAAGCCAGTTAAGACGAGAAACTGAAGTCTGACCCCGGTTTTTCCTAAATGACTACTGTTCCTGCCTGTTTTGAGGCTTTTCGCAATGCTTTGTCTTGAGTGGCGATCGGTAACCCTTCTTTCATTGCGAGTTCCAAGTATGCGGCATCATAAGCTGATAGCCTATGTTCCCGTGCCAGGACCAGCACGTTTCCCCATAAGGCGCCCTTTGCAATTTCAACAACACGGATAGGAAGTTCACTTAATAGCGCAGCAAAGCGTCTGGAATTGGCTTCGGTGATGCGCTTGTTCCGTTCGCCAATGACCAGGACATTGGCGACTTCATAAAGCCACAGGTCTGGGACAAGTGCGTCTTCTGACTCCAGTTTATGAAGGACCGCATCAGTATATTTTGTGCTTTCATCTTCAAATAGCCATGCCATTGTCACCAATGCATCAAGAACAAAACTCATCGACGCCCCTTTTCTATGAGAGCTTTAAGCGTTGCGTCACCAAGCGTGATCCCTTTGCGGAGCGCCTTGATTTGGGCGACAACATGGCTGGGAGAGGGTTTGCCAGTATCAACCGGTACCAACATCGCCACGGGCTGACCTTTTTTAGTGATTGAAATTCGCTGTCCTTGCGCCACTTCTCTCAATAGTGCAGGCAAGTGGGTCTTTGCTTCATATGATCCTACTTCTTTCATGTTGTCCTCTATAAATAGACTAGTCTATTTATAGAGGACTATCACAAAATAAATAAAAATGAAAATACCAAAAAAACCGGGGTCAGACTTCAGTTTCTTTCATCGGCCGCCCGTTCTTTTTATGCCTCACTGGTCGTTGCAGCATTTCCTCTATTTTATCTTTGAACCGTTCATTGCCCAGCACCAGGCAAGCATTGGCGCAGCTTCTTATCTCATCGATTGCCTGCTCGTCACTATGCCCGTCAAACAAGGCCCGGTAAGCTAATTGTCTCTGCGCTGTAGTAACACCCAGCCGGACATATAAATCATGTTCCTTGATGAGAGGATCACGCACCTCAGAGGTATGATGGCGATAACTCGAATACGGGTAGTTTTCCGGAGTCGTCACCATGCCAGCCCTGACCGGGTTCAGTTCGATATACCGATAGCAGCTTAGTAAGTAGCGATCACTTTCGACAGGGCTGGCCTTGTAGCGACTTTCCCATAAGGTGCCCGTGCGCTGATTGCGCTCATTAATATAGCGCACATAGCGACATCCCACCGACTGCATCAGTTTAGCCACACCGGTAGGCTGTTGCGGGGTGACTAGTAAATGAACATGATTGCTCATCAACACATAGGCATGGAGCTGACAGTCATGCTTGTCCAGCGCCTCCGCCAAACAATTGCGATAATAGCTGAAATCAGGCCCATCAAAAAATGTGGTCTGGCGGTTGTTGCCACGCTGAATAACGTGTTGTGGGATACCCGTCATCGGGTAACGAGGTTGTCTGGGCATCAGAAATTCCTTTTTCTTAATGTACTGCCATCATACCCGAAAAACCGTGCCAAAGAAAAACCGGGGTCAGACTTCAGTTTCTTGTGTTTACACAAGAAACTGAAGTCTGACCCCGGTTTTTCTTTGTGATGAATAGGGTTAAGATGTTTGTTCTTAATTTAACAATGTTAGCAGTGTTGTCATTTTCAGGGAGGATGTTTCATGAGAAAAGGATTTCTCGGTGTATTGTCTGCAGTAGCAGTTTTGTCACTTTTTCCGGCAATCTCATATGCCGCGGTCGTGATTAATGAATTTGATTACGACCAACCCGGTACGGATGACGCGGAATTTATTGAGCTCTACAATAGTGGCGGGTCTTCGGTCAGCCTTGACGGGTATGTGATTGATCTTATCAATGGCGCTACTGGCAATGCTTACCGCTCATTCGATTTGACAGGTTTCGTCTTGTCTCCGAATGATTATTTTGTCGTGTGCGGCAATATGACAACGGTTACCAACTGTAATTTTGATATTGGTGCGAGTACCAACCTGATGCAGAATGACAAGGAGGGCATCGCGCTTTTCAATGGCACTTCGCTGATCGACTCGGTGACCTATGAGGGCGTTATTGCGCCTTATACAGAAGGGTTGCTGGGCACGATTACGGACCCGGGCGGTATTGCGGCGATCAGTCTCAGCCGCTTTCTCAATGGTATCGACACCAATATGAATGCGTCTGATTTTGCGCTGGGTTGCGCCACGCCAGGGTCTGGAAACATTGCCGATAATGGCAACTGTGCGTCAATCTCCACTGTCCCGGTGCCAGCCGCAGTGTGGCTTTTCGGGTCCGGCCTTGTCGGTCTCCTGGGCCTCATGCGTCGCCACAGAAAGGTGATAATTTTCCCTGTTTCAGTATAATACCTTGCGGGTTGCTGGAATCGGAGCAGCTGTAATTTGGGGAAAATTTAATGAAAAGTCTGGCGCTTTTGTTTGTCATATACGCAATTGTTGCGACGCCGTTGCAGGCAGCGCCGGATATGTTGGCAGCACCGCCTAACCTGGTGATTGCACCGCAGGATGCGTTACCCGCTAAGGCTGCTCAAAATAAGATTAGTATCCTGCCCAAGTATCAGCTGGGCCCCGAAGACGCACTGGAGATCACGGTCTGGCAAGAGGAGGGCTTGCAGAAGGAAGTGCTGATCAGTCCGGATGGTTGGCTGACCTTTCCGTTGGTGGGTGAAATCAGGGTGCAGGGGAAAACCATCGAGGAAGTGCGCAAGGAGATTACCACCCGCTTGAAGAGGCTGATTCCGGAGGCGGTGGTGTCGGTGAGTCTGATTCGCATCGGGAGCAACAAGGCCTATGTGATCGGCAAGGTTAATCAACCGGGCGAGTACACGACCGGTCGCTATGTTTCGGTGATGCAGGTTTTGAGCATGGCCGGTGGTCTCAAGCAGTTTTCTGCGGGTAGCAGAATCAAGATTTTACGTCAAGAAAACGGCCGGGAGATTGCTATCCCGTTCAATTATGATGAAGTTGTCGAGGGCGAAAATCTTAGTCAGAACATTATCCTGAAGGATGGTGATGTGGTTGTCGTGCCCTGATTTAATGCATGATATAAAAAATTCCTCCGTCTCAATTGGCGCTTATTTAAGCACCTTCTCCCTCAGGGAGAGGGTTGGGGTGAGGTTTTCCAATACGTCAAGGCATCGTTTTGTTTAGACCCCCTCACCCTGCCCCTCTCCCTGGGGGAGAGGAGATTTATGGAGGTTTATTCTTAAGTCAGTGTCCTTCCCATCGCTCCTTTTTTTATTTTTCCCTCATCACTGTCTGGGTTTTCCTGTTATTTCCCTTGAAGGTAGCGGCGCTTGAATGGGAGGTCGGTCCCTCTGTCGGTTTGCGTGGTGAATTTAACGATAACGTTCGATTGACAACGGCGGACCACGATGCGGTCTGGGGTGTGACGGCTTCCCCGCGACTAAAGGTCAATGCTCTGGATGAAAGTGGTGGGCTGAAGGGTGATGTTCGTTTTGAACCAGTGCGCTATATTAACAACGACGAGCTAGACTCCAATAATGTGTTTATCACGCTGGACAGTTTTTTATTGTCCGAATTCAGTCAAGGGAAGCTGGGAGTTGCTTATACCCGGGATTCTACGCTGCAGAGTGAGTTGCTGGATACCGGTGTCACTGACGTGAGTAAAAAGCGCACTCAGAAGTCCATCGCACCGTCATGGCAGCGCACCCTTTCGGAATATACCACCCTTGAACTGGGATACGATTATTCGGATGTCAGCTATGAAGATGCGGAAACGATCGGGCTTTTTGATTATGATATCGGAACCATTAGTGGCACGGTCTCACGCCTGTTGACCGAGTTTGATTACCTGAATGCGACACTTTATTATACCGCCTATGATTCACCGGATGCCCAGAGCGAATTTGATGACAAGGGTATTCAGCTGGGGTTCTCCCATGTCTATTCGGAATATTATCAATTTGATGTGAGTGTCGGTGGGAGAAGAACAAAATACGATAATCTGATCAGGGAAAATGAAAGCTCATCAGGATTTATTGGTGACGCCAGTCTGACACGAACGTATGCGCTTGGCTCTGTCCGGGGTAGTGTAGCACGTAGGATTAATCCCAGCGGCTCAGGTTTTTTGCAGCAGCGAGACAGTTTGATCTTGAACGTGACAAGAAAATTTACACCGCTGTTGAATGGCTCAGTGAGTGCGTCGGTCTATCGTAATAAATCCCTGCAAAAGGATGATACCCGCCTGGATCGTATTTATTATGTCATCGAGCCACGCCTGACCTGGCGCCTGACTCGCGCCTGGTCGAGCCGCTTGTTTTACCGTTATCAATATAGTCAATATGATGATGCCAGTGAGGAGGCTCAGGCCCATGTGGTTGGGGTTGCTGCGCTTTATCGTTGGCCTTCTCCCTTAAATTAGGGTTGATAATATCGCGATTAATTTTAGTAAGTTATGATAAAATGTTGATCTTTGTGATAAAGAGAGTCATGCAGATGACCCAGACAGGATGCCCATGACCGCCGAGAACAAGGATCTTAGCTATTACCTGGCAGCCCTGAGTTATCGAAAAGGACGGGTATTGTTGATCGTTATCGCTGTCTTTATCGCCAGTGCCACAGTCGCATTTGGTCTGCCGCCGGTGTATCGCTCAACGGCAACTATTCTGATCGAAGAGCAGGATATACCCTCCGATCTCGTCCGCTCCACGGTGACCAGTTACGCGGATCAGCGTATTCAGGTGATCAGTCAGCGAGTGATGACGCGCTCCAACCTGCAAGGCATCATTGGTAAATACAGCCTTTATCAGGATGAATCCAGAGTGGAGACGAGAGAGAGAATCATCAAAAGAATGCGTGAGGATGTCAATCTGGAGATCCTCAGCTCGGATGTGATTGATCCACGCAGTGGCAGGCCGACGCAGGCGACCATCGCCTTTTCAATTTCCTATGACAGCCAGGATCCCAATACTGCACAGCGCGTGGCCAATGAATTGGTCTCTCTGTATTTGACAGAAAATATCAAGAGTCGCACCAGGAAGGCGCAGGAGACATCCGATTTTCTGAGAGAGGATGCAGATAGATTATCTGGAAAACTTGCTGAGCTGGAAGAAAAAATTGCCCGTTTCAAGGAACAGAATGCCGGAAAGCTACCGCAACTAATGGACTTGAATCTACAGTTACTGGATCGCACAGAACGTGATCTCCGGGAGTTGAAAAGTCAGGTCGTTTCCCTGGAGGAGCGCAAAATCTATTTGCAGGGTCAGCTATCCCAGATTGAACCGAGCCTGCCCATTATCTCAGCGACCGGTGAGCGGGTCATGAACCCCGAGATGAAGCTTAAAATCCTGGAGATACAATACCTCAGTGTTTCTTCCCGTTATGCCCCCGAGCATCCGGATGTTATTAATCTGCGTATGGAAATTGAGGCCTTGAAGCGGCAGATTGGAAATGTCAGTACGCTGGATGAACGTATGAAGGAACTGACCAACCTGCAAACCGAGATGATTCTACTGCGGGAAAAATATTCTGCTGATCACCCCAATGTCATTCGCCTCGCTAAGACGATTTCTGCTCTGAAGAAGGAATTAATCAATCAGGCAATGGAGGATCCCGTGGAAAACGTAACCACGGAGCCCGAGAATCCCGCCTATATCACACTGCAGGCACAACTTGAGGCAGTCAAGAGCCAGTTGAATGCGCAGAAGGGGCAGCTCAGAGGCCTCAAGAAAAAGCTGGCCCTTTATGAAGAACGCTTGATGCAGTCACCACAGGTGGAAATGGAATTTCTGGCTTTGTCACGTGAACAGCAAAATACGCTGCAACGCTATAGTGAGGTCAAGGCAAAGCAGATGGAAGCCCAGGTTGCTCAAGAGCTGGAAAAGGAAAGCAAGGGGGAGCGTTTTACGCTTATCGACCCGCCACAGTTGCCGGAAATGCCAGTCAAGCCCAACCGCCTGGCGATCCTTTTTCTGGGTCTGGTGCTGTCTCTGGGCGGTGGCTTTGGTTATGCGGCCATGTCTGAAAACCTGGATACTACTATAAGAGATGCCCGCACGATGCGGATGCTCACCGGGCGGGCGCCGTTGGCGTCGATCGCCTACATAGAAACAAATATTGACCTCAAACATCAGCATAGCCGGAATATTTTCATGCTTTCCGCTGTCTTTTCTGCATTGGCGTTGTTGTTGATTGCTATCCATATTTATGTGAAGCCACTGGATGTGATCTGGTTTTCAGCAGCGAGAAAGTTCAGTGATATATTATTGTGATGATGGCAGCATACAAAATAGTGCGGGAGACATTATTTAATGGACCGCATTGAGGGAGGCTTTGACCGGGTGCGTAAGACGCAGAAAACCGATGACGCAGTGCAGGATGACAGTACACAGAACAGGAATCGGGTGGTTGATATCAATGGCGTAGACTATCACCAGACGAAAACAGTAAATGTGTCGAAATCCTTCTTGCGCGGAAATCGCATCATCTGTGAATATGGTGAAGAGAATCACCTCAGCTCCTATAAGTTTTTACGCACCAAGGTCATGCAGGAACTCAGGAGTCATAACTGGAATACCCTGGGCATTACCAGTCCCGGCCCTGAGGCAGGTAAAACAGTCACTGCAATCAACCTGGCTATTAATATCGCCATGGAGATTGCCAAGACGGTGTTGTTGGTTGACGCAGACCTGCGCCGGCCGACGACTCATAAATATTTTGGTTTACCGGTGAGTCGAGGTCTCAGTGAATGCCTGTCCTATGG